>NZ_JBZXVN010000097.1:0-803 GCF_058892305.1 Pelagimonas sp. | reverse complement strand
CGATCCTTGGAAACTGTCTTTATGTTACCTGCAACCGATGTACCCATGTTGGGAAGGTAGTTCATATGCCAACCGTTGGCGCGCATTTTGCGGGTCATCCTGTCGCCTCGGCTTGTTCCCGTTGCGGATCGCGTGACGGGTTTCAGGTGACTCGGAACCCTGACGCGGGCGTGAACCCGTTGTTGGATCAGCGGTTGGAAGAATATTGTGCGTGCCGTTGAGCTGAACTTCGTGTGGCACTCGGCCCGCAACCCTTTGACAAATATAGAGGCACGAAGTCGCAAAAGTACCTGGAAGGCTTTGAAATTGTTAAAATCTGGTAGGCCCGGAGGGACTTGAACCCCCAACCAAGGCGTTATGAGCACCCTGCTCTAACCAATTGAGCTACAGGCCCACCGTGTGACCTGATTATCAAAGCGACCTGTGGGGTCAAGCGCTATAGCTCAGAAATATCCAATAGATTGAAAAGAGCACCGTTGTGAGGACCGGTATCCAAATCAACCCGGCGCGAAACACGCCCCAAAACTGACCACTCATAAGATTGCGTGCGATGTCATTGCGCAGCGCGTCGTCGATCGCAATGGGGGTTTGATCTGGCGTCGGGGCGGGCAGGTCGCGCATCTTCGCCACCGCCCGCCGGGTGCCGTTGGATTTTTGAACGGCCCAGAGGGTCAGCGCCCAAACAACATGCACCAGCGTTGGGATCAGGGTGGTGAAACACATGGCCCAAAGGGCAAAGCCCTCGCTGGGGGTGCTCTTGGCCGCCGCCCAATAGGCGCGCCAATCAAGCGGCACCGTATCGG
>NZ_JBZXVN010000096.1:0-566 GCF_058892305.1 Pelagimonas sp. | reverse complement strand
GTTGTTAGCCATTACGAGGTGCTATTCGCGACCTATGCATCCGAACGAGGTCGATCATTGATGCCGCTGCGGCGATTGTCTCAAAAACCACGTCTTGGTGATTGATCAAGCTAGCAACGAAAAGTCGTTTTGACATCCCGGTTCATGGTCGCTTCGAATGGCTGTTGTGGTGACACCGATGACACCGCAGAGATGCTCTATCTGACCGCTACATGAAATGCTGCGTAAGCAAACATCAAAAACGAAACGGCAGCTAAGTCCGCATACCTGACATTAGACTGTCTCTCGCTCAACGGCAGCGATGCTGAGAAACTGCTTAAGAAGTCTGTGTCTTGGTTTCTTGATTGTCCTCTCAAGATAAGGCAGTCGCCTCGATTTTTTCGCCAACGCGCTTGCGTTGAGGATACTAGCCACAGGGGTGGCTCAGCGCTGTTGTTTCAAATATCCGTGTTTGAAATTCGCGTATAGCTTCTGGAATTCGGCTAAGTACCTGAAATTAAATGGAGGCGAGTACCGGAAACGAACCGGTGTACACGGATTTGCAATCCGCTGCGTAACCACTCCGC
>NZ_JBZXVN010000095.1:0-879 GCF_058892305.1 Pelagimonas sp. | reverse complement strand
TCATTGAAAAACCCTATGAGCCGCGCCGCCTTTTGACCGTGTTGACCCATGCCGCCGAACAATCGCGGATGCGCATTAGCAATGTGCGGCTGCGGCAACGTTTGTATCATCTCTCTGGGCTTGATCGGGTGTTGTTGGGGCAAACCGATGCGGTGGCCGATCTGCGCCGTGACATTCTTGATTTGGCTGATACCGGGGCCCCGGCGCTCATTTCCGGCGAAACCGGCACCGGCAAAGAGTTGGTGGCGCGTGCGTTGCATGATTTGGGGGCCAACCCGGATGCGCCGTTTTTGGCCCTGAACTGCGCCGCCTTGTCACCAGAGGCGTTTGAAGCCGAGATGTTTGGCGTGTCGGGGGAAACCGAAGGGCGCCTTGTTGCGGCCTCGGGCGGCACCCTGTTTTTGGACGAAATCTGTTCCTGTCCACTGCCGGTTCAGGCCAAGCTCTTGCGCGTGCTTGAGGACAAGAAAATTTTGCCCGTCGGCGCGACCCATCCCGTCCCGGTGACGTTCCGTGTGGTGTCGGCCACCAACGAAGACGTCACCCTTGCCGTGGCTGAAAACCGGTTGCGTCAAGATTTGCTGTTCCGTATCAATACCCTGGTTTTGACCCTGCCGCCCCTGCGCCAACGCCGCGATGATTTGGGCCTGTTGGCGACGCATTTCTTGGGCGAATTTGGCCGGATTTACGAGGTCGCCATGCCGGAGCTAAGCCAAGACGATGTGGCGGTGATGCTGGCGCATGATTGGCCCGGAAATGTCCGCGAATTGCGCAATGCCTGTGAGCGGCGGGTCCTTGCGGCGCGGCGTGGGGGCGGGTCGATGACCCAAGCGATCCAGACCGACACCCAATTTGACGATGTTCCCGACACCCTGCGCG
>NZ_JBZXVN010000094.1:0-1389 GCF_058892305.1 Pelagimonas sp. | reverse complement strand
CAACGAGGCCTTTGCCTCGCAAGCCATCTATTGCCAGCAAAAACTGGACATTGACCCCGACCTCCTGAACGTCAACGGCGGGTCCATTTCCGTCGGTCACCCCTTTGGCATGACAGGCGCGCGTCTAACGGGCCATCTCTTGCTGGAAGGGCACCGCAGAGGCGCCAAATACGGCGTGGTCAGCATGTGTATCGCTGGCGGTATGGGCGCGGCAGGTTTGTTCGAAATCTTTTGATCCCATGCATGGTCGGCACCGCCAAGACGGGGCCTGATACGGTCAAATGATCGCAACAGGGGCTCCCTGTTTGACGTAGCAAAAGCATTTACCGAGGAACATGAGGATAATATCTGCAATCTCCGAAGGTTGAGAACGCGACCTGAAAAAATCGCAGGTACAGAGTATGATGGCAAAGTGGGGTGCGGTGTCCAACCCTTGGACACTAGCTTTGCGAAAAGACCGTCAATGATGACAATTACCGCTCCAAACGGCGCAAACGGATTGAGAGAATGTTCGGTCGTCTCAAGGACTGGCGGCGCGTCGGAACTCGCGCTGCGACAGATCATCATCAGCCTTCCTCTCCACAATTGACGCAGGCAGCAACCGTTGTCTTGCGATTGATGCGCGCGCGCCGGAGATCTTTGTGCCCAACATGTCGGGGACGATCTTGCCGACACGGGCGCTCAAAGCGGCGGCTGCGGCCTCTGCCATGGCTTTGCCGGTGGCGGCAGATACATCGATCGACACTGGGGACATGATGTCTCGAATTGATCGCCGTCCGGCTTTGTCAAAGCCTGCTCCGGGGCCTCAGATCACGCGTCAGGGCGACACGTTCCATATCTCAATTGCAACCACTCCCGGCATGGACGAACGCGCCATTGCCCGGGCAGTGCGTCAGGAGCTGGAACGCATTCAAGACGGGCGTCGCGGTGACCTTCATGATGGGGTGGATTACTGATGCAAATGGGGTTGGTGATGATGGCATTGGGGGCGTTTCGCTTTGGCATGTCCAATGACGCCTATCAACAGTTCTCACGCACAGCGGGCTACCGCTGGGGCAAGGTGAACCGTTTGGGCCGTGCGCCCGCGCTACAATTTGCCGGGCCAGACACCCAAGATGTAACCATTGAAGGGGTGATTTATCCGCACTTCAAAGGCGGTTTAAGGCAGGTCGATTTGATGCGCGCGCGGGCCGGGCTGGGTGTGCCGATGATGATGGTGGATGGCATGGGCTGGGTTTGGAAACGCTGGGTGATTGTCCAGGTCGATGAAACCAAGAGTTACTTCCTGAAGGACGGGGCCCCGCGCAAAATCGAGTTCTCTTTGAAACTGCAATCCTACGGCGCTGATGGCGGTGGGTTGAGCTCCTTTGTCGGGGGGCTGTTTTGATG
>NZ_JBZXVN010000093.1:0-3658 GCF_058892305.1 Pelagimonas sp. | reverse complement strand
TGTCGTTGTGCCCTAATTAAAGAGAATAGAGGCTAATTTTTCCCTGACTTTTCAATGGCTGCTTGTACCTCTATTTGTGGCATTGTACCTTTAATTAGGATACTGTACCCTAATTTAGGATACAAGATTATCTGTGGATAACTTTCGGCGATTTGTGATGAAGACGCGCTGTGAAATCTGAAGCCGTTGCGAAACATCGTGCTGCTATTCTGCGGCCGCTTCTTGAGCTTGAAAAAAAGGGCGACCCAATTGGTCGTGCCATTGGCGACGCGGCATGGGAGTTGGGTCTTTCCAAAAGCTATACTTGGAAGCTTTACCGTCGTCTCAAAGAGAACGATGCTCGATCCGTTGCGCTGCAACCGGGTCGGCGCGGGCCTAAACCTGGAAAAGGGCGTCTTGCTCCGGATGTGGAGCGCATCATCAGCACCACCCTTAGCCGCTACTATCTGGTTCGAGAACGTTCAAGTTTTTTGCGCATTTGGCGTGAGATACGCTCAGAGTGTGATGCAAAGGGCTTCCAGCCTCCGACCCGTCGAACAGTTAAGCGGCGGCTAGATGCGATGGACCAGCGTAAGGTCATCTCAAAGCGACATGGCGCGGACGTAGCTGGACAATTGTTCGCAGCGCGTCCTGGCAAACTCGACGTTCCCGACCCACTCGACGTCGTGCAAATCGATCATACCAAGGCCGATGTATTTTTGGTCGATCACATCGATCGACAGCCTCTTGCGCGGCCGAACCTGACGATGGCGATCGATGTCACCACGCGTGTGGTGTTGGGCGTATACGTGAGTTTCGATGCACCGTCCGTTCTGTCGGTTGCGCTTTGTCTCGACCATTGCGTGCGCCGAAAGACAGTGCATGTGCCCGGCACCCTTGAAGAGCTTACCTGGCCTACGGCTGGTATTCCGAAGGCTGTTCATGTGGACAATGCCCAGGAGTTCCGCAGCAGAGCGTTCAAGTCCGCGTGCGAGGATTGGGGCATTGATGTTTCCTATCGTCCCAAGGGCGGCAAGCATTACGGAGGTCACATTGAGCGCTTGATCGGTACAACTATGGGTTCGGTTCACGTATTGCCTGGAACCACGCACTCGTCACCCAAAGACAAGGGTGACTATAACAGCGAACAAAACGCGACTTTGACGCTTGCTGAGTTTGAAGACTGGCTTCATCTTGAAATCTGTCGGTATCACAACACCCCGCATCGGGCTCTTGGCCGGACACCTCTTGCTGCCTGGAGCGATTTGGGTGGCGATACAGCAGGGCGGCAAGTTGTCGATGTGGACGCGTTTCGATCGAGCTTCATGCCTTTTGAATGGCGCAAGCTTGGCCGCACAGGGATCACGCTTTTTGAAGTGCGCTACTGGAATGATGCGTTTGCGTCCTTGATCGGGCGGGGCAAAGAGAAGGCGCAAGTCAGATTTGATCCGCGGAACCTATCGAAGATTTGGGTGCAGGTAGACGATGGTCGCATGATCGAAGCGCGCTACCGAAATCTCAGTCATCCCGAAATCTCTCTTTGGGAAAGTCGCCGCGCCCGCAAAGAATGGAAAGAAAAGCACGGTGGGCGGATCCACGAAAAGGCGCTGTTTGATATGGTAGACGCGCAAAGGCGTCTGGCCGAGGCAGCGCGCCAGAAAACCAAGGCAGCCAGGCTGGGTAAAGAGCGGGATGCGCGCCTGTCAAAGGCCCCAAAGCAGCGCGACCCTTCTCGTGAAATGTTCGCGATTGATACCGGCAACCCTGATCTTCCAACCTATCCCATAGATGAATTTCATGACCCAAAACGAAAGAATTGACCGCATTCGCAGCGACCATTGGATCGCTTTTGATCGTGCAACGATTGTCCTCAATCGATTGACATCATTGATGGAAACACCGCGACAAAGTCGCATGCCAGGTTTGATGGTCTATGGGAGCTCTGGCATCGGGAAGACGATGATCGCCAAACGTATGGCGAGCAAGTATCCCACTCAATACAAGAGTGATCTCGGGATCACCAAGACACCTGTATTGCTGCTTCAGGCACCACCCGCGCCGGATGAGAGAAGGTTCTACCAACACTTACTATCTACGATTGGCGCGCCCATGTGGGGGCGTCGCACAGTCTCGGAACTGGAGGTTCGGGCGCTGAACCATCTCAGAGACATGGACCTGAAAATGCTCATGATTGACGAGGTGCACAATCTGCTTGCCGGCAGTTACAGGGAGCAACGTCGGTTCCTCAACATGCTACGGTTCCTCGCAAATGAGCTTAGCGTATCGCTCGTGGTCTTTGGCGTTAACGAAGCGCTTGATGCCGTCCGTGGCGATGACCAGCTTGCGCGCCGGTTGGATGAACATTTTTTGCCGCTTTGGGAAGACGATGTAGAGTTCTCACGTCTGATCCAAACACTGATCGCGGCCATGGCGCTGGAAAAACCTTCGGGCCTGACCGTTGCTTCGCTCCGAACCATCCTGAAGGTGACCGGCGGGGTCACGTCCCGCGTCTTTATCATGATTAAGTCTCTGGCCATCGATGCGATTCATTCTGGGGAAGAGAGGATTACGGATGAGGCTGTCGCGACATGGCGGCCGACCTGGAACAAACATGCGTGGACGGTTCCGCTTGAGACGGCCGTTGAGGCCGAGTGACCATCAAGCTTCTGCCCCGCCGACCACCACCCCTATGCGATGAACTGCTTTCGAGCTGGCTTACCCGGCTGGCACAAGCCAATCACTGTTCAACCGAAGAACTGTGCGGCTATCTTGGCTTGCAAAGGGGCAGGGTGCCCGACCGCTCGAGCGACCTTGAGCAAGTTTGTGTAGACCGATTGTGCGCGGCTGTTGGAAGAAAACGTACCGAGATTGCGGCGATGACATTGCCAAATTTGAGCGCCCGCTCATTGAACTATCTGGCAACACATGACTTTCAGACCTGCACATATTGCCAAGAGCAAACGCCGGATCTGGTATTGCGCCACTGGCGGTTTGCTTGGTCGACAAACTGTGAAAGTTGCGGTCGGTCTCTGGTATCGACATGTCCGCATGCTGGTATCTCAAAGCGTATGAAAGCGCGTGCGGTTCAGGGGGCTAAAAGATTGGCGTCAGCTGTAGTCTCTGGCGACCAACAAAGCCTGCATCAGTTCAGACAAACGTCAGACCTTCTGCGATTGTGGAAATTGGCGGATGCAGATGCGCTGATCTCTGAGAACCAAGCCCAAAGAACAATTGTTCTCGCTGCGATTGAACTCGGATCAAAGCACCCGTTGCTTCGCACTGCCTATCGGGTGGCGCGAAACAACCGGGCAGCGCGGAGTCTGTTGCGTACGTTTCCGCGACAGAGTGAGGCTTTGGAGAATCTCCAGAGCTGGGCCCGACTTCATGAATATCGATATGCAGACCAGGGAGCCATAGGCCGCCGAGCTAGAACACGAGGGCTCGGAACAACTGGACTTGTGCCATCCGAGAGAGCGCTTCATGCGGCACGACGCGCAATTGAAGAACTCGGCTCCAACACTGATCGACATGCACTTCTGCTCCGCGCGCAAGAGATTTGGCAGACGGAACCACTCATCCGAAGGTCGCCGAAACCTGTGGACATATCCTAAATAGAGGCACAGAAATCGCCAAAATAGGCCAGAAGCGGTAATTTCTCTTTTATTAGGGTACTACGACA
>NZ_JBZXVN010000092.1:0-1379 GCF_058892305.1 Pelagimonas sp. | reverse complement strand
GAGTTATAGCTGAAAGTTGGTGATGGCCCCTGAGGGGCGGCATATCATGGCGGTGTTCAAGACGCCGTCAATTCTCGAAGAGAAAGGGATATGCCACATGACGAAGACTAGCATTACAAACCTGCCCGATCCACACGGATTTTCCGCTGATCCGTTGACTGACATTCTACGCGCAGGTGCGCGCGACCTGATCCAGCAGGCGGTTGAGGCCGAACTTTCAGTTCTGCTGGAGGCCCATTCTGCTGACCGAACCGTGGATGGCCGCGCGCGGTTGGTTCGCCACGGCCACCTTCCGGAACGCGAGGTGATGACCGGGGTCGGCGCGGTTTCGGTCAAGGTGCCGCGAGTGCGAGACCGGGGCACTGAAGCAGAGAAAATCCGGTTCACTTCAACGATCCTGCCGCCCTATTTGCGCAAATCCAAATCCATCGAGGACTTGCTACCCTGGCTTTATCTCAAGGGGATTTCGACAGGCGATTTTCAGGAGGCTCTGGCCGCGTTGCTCGGGCCGAACGCAGCAGGGTTGTCATCCACGACAATCTCGCGACTCAAATCCGATTGGTGGGATGAGTATGATCGCTGGCAGCGCCGCGATCTCAGCACCCGACGGTTCGTCTATGTCTGGGCGGATGGCGTTTATTTCAGGCCGCGCATGGCTGAGGAGAAACAATGCGTTCTGGTGCTCATTGGCGCTGACGAATGGGGCCGCAAGGAGATCATCGGCCTCGCCGACGGCTACCGTGAAAGCACCCAAAGCTGGCGCGAACTGCTGCTTGATTTGCAACGCCGGGGGCTCACCCATGCGCCCGACCTTGCCATCGGTGATGGTGCCTTGGGGTTCTGGAATGCCCTGCGCGAGGTCTTTGGGGCCACCAAAGAGCAGCGCTGTTGGTTCCATAAAACGGGCAATGTGCTGAATGCGATGCCGAAATCTGTTCAAGCGAAAGCCAAGAGCCACCTCCACGACATCTGGCAGGCTGAAACCCGCGTCGACGCCGAGGCAGCTTTCGATTTCTTCGCAGCAACCTACGGTGTGAAATACGACAAGGCCGTCGCCAAGCTGACCAAAGACCGCGACGTGCTCCTAGCTTTCTATGATTTCCCAGCCGAGCATTGGAAGCACATCCGAACGACCAATCCTATTGAAAGCACCTTTGCCACCGTCCGACACCGCACCGGGAAGACTAAAGGTTGTCTCAGCCGTAAAACCGGCCTCGCCATGGCGTTTAAGTTGATGATGTCAGCGCAGACAAAATGGCGCAAACTCGACGGGGCGAACCGAATACCACAGATCATTGAGGGGATTGAATTCAAGGACGGGATCAAGCAACTTCAAAACGCCGCCTGATCACGCCGTCACCAACTTTCGGGCATAGCTC
>NZ_JBZXVN010000091.1:0-3352 GCF_058892305.1 Pelagimonas sp. | reverse complement strand
GGCGTGGAGGCCGGTTTCCATTTTCATGGCTTCGATGGTGAGCACAAGGTCGCCTTCGCTGACTTTTTGGCCGACCGTCACCGCGACCGAGGCGACGACGCCGGGCATGGGGGCACCGATATGGGCGTCGTTGCCGGGATCGGCTTTGGGGCGGGCCACTGTTTCGGCGGCGATTTTGCGGTTGGGGACGCGGATGGTCCGGGGCTGGCCGTTGAGTTCAAAGAACACTTTGACCTCACCCTTGTCATCGGTTTCACCAAGCGCCTGTAGGCGGATTTCCAACGTCTTGCCGGGGTCGATTTCAGCGGTGATTTCTTCGCCCGGCATCATGCCATAAAAGAACGTTTTGGTCGGCAGGGTGCGCACCGGACCATAGCTGCGATGGCGGCCCATGTAATCGAGGAACACCTTGGGATACATCAGATATCCGTTCAGATCTTCATCATCCACCGCCTTGCCTTCAAGCTCTTTTTGCAGGGTCAGACGGGTCTCTTCGATATCCACCGGCGCGGCGTGCAGACCGGGGCGATCATCAAAGGCTTTCTCATCCTTCAAAATCTTCTTCTGGATCTTCTTCGGCCAGCCGCCGGGAGGTTGACCAAGGTTGCCCTTCATCATGTCGATGACGCTATCGGGGAAGCTGACATCGGTCTTCGGGTCCTCGACCTGCGCGCGATCCAGACCCTGTGACACCATCATCAACGCCATGTCCCCGACCACTTTCGAGGAGGGCGTGACCTTGACGATATCGCCAAACATCCGGTTCACATCGGCATAGGTTTGCGCCACTTCGTGCCAGCGTTCCTCAAGCCCCATCGAGCGCGCCTGCGCCTTGAGATTGGTGAACTGACCGCCGGGCATTTCGTGCAAATAGACCTCGGACGCCGGGGCCTGTTGGCCGCTTTCGAACGCCGCATATTGGCCGCGCACTGCCTCAAAATAATTGCTGATCTCGCGGATCGCGCCGATGTCGAGACCGGTGTCGCGGTCGGTGTGGCGCAGCGCCTCAACCACCGATCCAAGCGTCGGCTGTGAGGTGTTGCCCGAGAAGCTGTCCATCGCCGCATCAACCACATCAACCCCGGCGTTGGCCGCCGCGATGATGGTGGCGATCGAGGCCCCAGAGGTGTCATGGGTGTGGAAGTGGATCGGCAATCCGACCTCTTCTTTAAGCGCCTTAACCAGAGGGCCAGCGGCCGAGGCCTTGAGCAACCCGGCCATGTCTTTGAGCCCCAAAACATGCGCGCCGGCGGCCTTGAGCTCCTGACCCATGGCGACGTAATATTTCAGGTCATATTTGGCGCGGTCGGGGTCCAAAATATCGCCGGTATAGCAAATCGTGCCCTCAAGAACCCGGCTGGTATCAAGCACCGCGTCCATGGCGACGCGCATGTTTTCCACCCAGTTCAGGCTGTCAAACACACGGAAGACATCAACGCCGGTTTCCGCCGCCTGTTTCACAAAGAACTGTACCACATTGTCGGGATAGTTGGTGTAGCCAACGCCATTGGCGCCGCGCAGCAACATCTGGGTCATCACATTGGGCATGCGGGCGCGCAGATCGCGCAGGCGTTGCCAGGGGCATTCCTGCAAGAACCGATACGCCACATCAAAGGTCGCGCCGCCCCAGCACTCAACCGTGAAGAGTTGTGGCAGGTTATGCGCATAGGCCGGGGCCGCGCCGATCATATCGACCGAGCGCATCCGCGTCGCCAGCAAAGATTGGTGCCCGTCGCGCATGGTGGTGTCGGTGATCAAAAGCTGCGGTTGCGCGCTCAGCCAATCGGCCACCGCCTGCGGGCCCTTGGCCTCGAGCAGGGTTTTGGTGCCATCGGCGGGGGCCTGTGCGCGCAATTCCGGGGTGCGGGCCGGTTTCAAATCCGCCGCCGGTTTGGCGCGGCCCTCAACCTCGGGGTGGCCGTTCACGGTGATGTCGGCGATATAGGTCAAGACCTTGGTGCCCCTGTCGCGCCGCTTGGCAAACTGGAACAACTCCGGCGTCTCATCAATGAACTTCGTGGTGTATTGATTGTTCAAAAACACCGGATGTTTCAACAGGTTCTCAACAAAGGCGATGTTGGTGCTAACGCCGCGCACCCGGAATTCGCGCAAGGCCCGATCCATCCGCTTGATCGCCTTTTCCGGCGTCGGGGCCCAGGCCGTCACCTTGGTTAACAGACTGTCATAATAGCGGGTGATCACCCCGCCCGCATAGGCGGTGCCGCCGTCAAGACGAATGCCCATGCCGGTGGCGCTGCGATAGGCGGTGATGCGGCCATAATCGGGGATAAAGTTGTTTTGCGGGTCCTCGGTGGTGACACGCGTTTGCAACGCATGACCGTTCAGACGGATATCATATTGGCTCGATTTACCGGTCGCCTCGGCCAAAGATTTGCCCTCAGCAATCAAGATCTGCGCTTGAACAATGTCAATGCCGGTGACCTCTTCGGTGACCGTGTGCTCAACCTGAACGCGTGGGTTTACCTCGATAAAATAGAACTTGCCGGTGTTCATATCCATCAGGAATTCGACCGTGCCGGCGCATTCGTAATTCACATGTTGGCAAATCTTGCGGCCCAATTCGCAAATCTCTTCGCGCTGCGCCTCGCTCAGATAGGGGGCCGGGGCGCGCTCAACCACCTTTTGGTTGCGGCGTTGAACCGAACAATCGCGCTCATAGAGGTGGTAAATATTGCCCTGTTTGTCGCCCAGAATCTGCACCTCGACGTGGCGGGCACGGGTGATCATCTTTTCCAGATAGCCCTCACCATTGCCAAAGGCCGCCTCGGCCTCGCGACGCCCCTCCATGACCTTCTCGGCCAACTCGTCTTCACCCTCAATCGGGCGCATCCCGCGGCCACCGCCGCCCCACGACGCCTTGAGCATCAAAGGATAGCCAACCGCCGCCGCCTCGGCCTTGATCGCCTCCATATCGTCGCCCAAAACCTCGGTCGCCGGGATCACCGGAACACCGGCCTCAACCGCAACACGACGGGCGCTGGCCTTGTCACCAAGGGCGCGCATCGTGGCCGCCTTGGGGCCGATAAAAGTGATGCCATTGGCCTCGCAGGCATCAACAAAATCAGGGTTTTCCGAGAGCAAACCATAACCCGGATGGATCGCATCCGCGCCACAGTCCTTGGCCACCCGGATGATCTCATCAATGCTCAGATAGGCCGCAACAGGCCCCATCCCCTCACCAATCCGATAGGCCTCATCCGCCTTAAAACGGTGAAGACCCAACTTGTCCTCCTCCGCATAAACCGCAACCGTCCGCTTCCCCATCTCATTCGCGGCTCGCATAACACGAATCGCTATCTCCCCACGATTCGCTATCAATATCTTGCTGAAG
>NZ_JBZXVN010000090.1:952-1260 GCF_058892305.1 Pelagimonas sp. | reverse complement strand
CCCGGCAAGATCATCCGCCGTCACTTGTTGCCCAACGTGCTGTCGCCGATTTTGGTGTCGGCGGCTTTGGGTCTGGCAACGGCGATTATCACCGAAAGCGCGCTAAGCTTCCTTGGTGTTGGCTTCCCGTCTGACTTCCCCACATGGGGCAAGATGCTCGCCGATGCTGTTGTGCGGATGGAGGAATACCCCGAACGGGTTCTGCTCCCCGGTATTGCGATTTCTTTGACGGTTCTGTCAGTGAACTATCTCGGTGACGGCTTGCGCGACGCGCTCGACCCACGCATCCGCGGGCGCTAACACCCCTT
>NZ_JBZXVN010000090.1:0-781 GCF_058892305.1 Pelagimonas sp. | reverse complement strand
AGGGTGTGTTCGCCCAAATCCTAACGGAGTTGGTCCGTGAGGGCGGTCACAGTGACGTGCTGATGATTGATGCAACCCACCTGAAGGCGCATCGCACAGCATCGAGCCTTGGGCTCAAAAAGGGGGCAAAGGCCGCCTCAGTGGCCTGACCAAGGGGGGGGGGAACTCCAAACTGCACGCCGTGACCGACGCACAGGACCGTCCGATCCGAATGTTTCTGACCGCCGGAAACGTCAGCGACTATATCGGTGCACGGGCCACGATGGGATCATTGCCACAGGCCCATTGGCTGCTCGCAGATCGCGGGTATGACGCTGATGGGTTCCGTAACAACCTGAAAGATACGAAGATTGAGCCATGCACCCCTTCGCGCAAGTCACGTAAACAGGTCATCCCGCACGACAAAACCCGCTACAAACTGCGTCACAAGATCGAGAACATATTTGGCAGGCTCAAAGACTGGCGGCGCATCGCAACCCGCTACGATAGATGCCCTGAGCTGTTTCTCTCGGCAATCGCGCTCGTAGCAACAGTATTGTTCTGGTTATGTGTCCTGAGCCTAGGCAAAGTGGGCATTCTTTTTGGCTGGAGCCCACCCGGATGTTCCCGTATTGTTCTTATCAAATTTAGTGGGAGAATACTATGATCAAGGGAAGCTGTTGCTGTGGAGCCATTCAAATTGAGCTAGCCGCGCCACCGTCGATGTTGGGAAAATGCCACTGCACACGCTGTCGCAAACTTGGGGTTGGTGACCTTGTGTTTGTCAAAAAGGCCGATCTGA
>NZ_JBZXVN010000089.1:0-1545 GCF_058892305.1 Pelagimonas sp. | reverse complement strand
CAATAAGATCAGGACAGTTGATAAGGTGAAGGGACGACAAATTCTTCAGCCTACCTGTCCGTCGTCAGAGTTTTTGGAACCAATGGCGGGCTAAACTAAGAGAGAGTTTGGCTCATCTGGTTGGTTTGATTATGCGGCGTGCTGGCGGTGATGCAAGCGGCGCGTTTCGAGTGTCTTTCGTTTGATCCTTTCCCGTTGCTTTAGAATGGCTTTATCACGTCCGAAGTAGACGTCAGCGGGTGTGACGTTGTTGATGCTCTCATGATACCGCTGATGGTTGTAGTGGTCGACGAAGGCTTCGATCTGAGCTTCAAGATCGCCTGGCAGGAAGTAGTTTTCCAGCAGGATGCGGTTCTTCAAGGTTTGGTGCCAGCGTTCGATCTTGCCTTGAGTCTGAGGGTGATAAGGCGCACCGCGAGAATGCTTCATGCCCTTGTCCTGCAGCCACTCAGCCAAGTCGCCAGAGACGTAACTGGACCCATTGTCGCTCAGCAAACGTGGTTTGTGGGCGATGTGAACTTGGTCGCATCCGGATGCCTGCAATGCGAGCTCCAGCGTATCGGTCACATCTTCCGCACGCATGCTTGTGCAGAGCTTCCAAGACACGATGTAGCGACTGTAATCGTCAAGAACCGTGCTGAGATAGAACCAGCCCCATCCCAGCACTTTGATGTAGGTGAAGTCAGTTTGCCAAAGCTGGTTAATGGCCGTCGTTTTGTGCTGGAACTCATCAGCAGCCTTCAGGACGATGAAGGCAGGGCTGGTGATCAGGTCATGTGCCTTGAGCGTGCGATAGACTGTGGATTCCGACACAAAGTAGCGCTCCTGATCGGTGAACGTCACAGCTAGCTCGCGTGGCGACAACTCCGTTTCCTGCAGCGCTAGGTCGACAACTTTGCGCTTCACCTCATCAGGCACGCGGTTCCAGACGTGTTTTGGCTTGGGAGAATGATCAGCAAGGCCAGCCTCACCACGTTGCAGATATCGGTCATACCAACGGTAGAACGTGGTGCGGGGGATGCCCAGCTTAGCCAGTGTCCGGCGGGCCGACAGATGGCTTTCCTCCACGAGCCGAATGATCTCAAGTTTTTCTGATGCAGCATATCTCATTCGTGGTCGCCCCCATCCCCGAGCATGCTTTTTTTGAGAAGACGCAGTTCAAGTGTCTGTTCCGCAACCACTTCCTTGAGGTCTTTTGCCTCGCGGCGCAGTTCCTTCACTTCGTCCGTGTTCGCAGCACGTGCGGTATCGCCAGCCAGCCGCTTTTTACCAGCTTCCATGAAGTCCTTGGACCATTTGTAATAGATGCCCTGAGAGATGCCTTCACGACGGCAAAGCTCAGCAATACTGTCCTCGCCTCGCAGGCCGTCCAAGACGATCCTGATCTTCTCTTCAGATGAATAGTGCTTGCGGGTCGCCCGCTTGATGTCTTTGACGATCTTCTCGCCTGGACTCTTCGTTGTCTTTCTCATCGTCCACTCCTCGGTGGCTACGATGAGCAACAAACACTCTCTTAGCAAATACCCCTATTTGGACCCATAGGCG
>NZ_JBZXVN010000088.1:0-1339 GCF_058892305.1 Pelagimonas sp. | reverse complement strand
CGCGCTTCGAGTGTCTTGAGTTTGATCCTTTCCCTTTGTTTTAGAATGGCTTTGTCACGGCCACAGTAGACGTCGGCGGGTGTGACGTTGTTGATGCTCTCGTGATAGCGCTGGTGGTTGTAGTGATCGACGAAGGCTTCGATTTGAGCTTCGAGATCACCGGGCAGGAAGTAGTTTTCCAACAAGATGCGGTTCTTTAAAGTCTGATGCCAACGCTCAATCTTGCCTTGTGTTTGCGGGTGGTACGGCGCACCGCGCGAGTGCTTCATGCCTTTGTCCTGCAACCATTCCGCCAGATCTTTTGAGACGTAACTTGACCCGTTGTCACTGAGCAAGCGCGGCTTGTGAACGACATGCACTTGATCACAACCTGACGCCTGCAGCGCCAGGTCCAGTGTGTCCGTCACGTCTTCTGCCCGCATGTTGTTGCAGAGCTTCCACGCGATGATGTCGCGGCTGTAATCGTCGAGGATCGTGCTGAGATAGAACCAGCCCCAACCAAGGACCTTGATTGTAGGTGAAGTCTGTCTGCCAGAGCTGGTTGATGGCCGCCGTCTTGTGCTGGAACTCATCAACTGCTTTCAGAACGATGAACGCCGGGCTGGTGATCAGGTCATGCGCCTTCAGCACCCGATACACAGTGGATTCAGAGACAAAGTAGCGCTCCTGATCCGTGAACGTCACAGCAAGCTCGCGCGGTGATAGCTCTGTCTCTTTCAAGGCGAGGTCGACAACCTTGCGCTTCACCTCGTCAGGGACGCAGTTCCAGACATGTTTAGGCTTGGGCGATTGATCCTGCAAACCAGCCTCGCCACGCTGAAGGTAGCGATCATACCAGCGGTAGAACGTGGTGCGGGGGATACCCAACTTGGCCAGTGTCCGACGCGCTGACAGATGGCTGTCCTCGACCAGTCGAATGATCTCAAGCTTCTCAGATGCAGGATACCTCATTCGTGGTCGCCCCCACCGTCGAACATGCTTTTTTTGAGAAGACGCAGCTCAAGCGTCTGCTCCGCCACCACCTCTTTGAGGTCCTTGGCCTCGCGGCGCAGTTCCTTGACCTCATCAGTGTTTGCCGCCCGAGCTGTGTCGCCCGCTAGCCGTCTCTTCCCGGCTTCCATGAAGTCCTTAGACCACTTGTAATAGATGCCCTGCGAGATCCCTTCACGTCGGCACAACTCCGCAATGCTGTCCTCACCGCGCAGACCATCCAGCACGATCCGGATCTTCTCTTCAGATGAATAATGTTTGCGGGTCGCCCGCTTGATGTCTTTGACGATCTTCTCGCCGGGGCTCTTCGTTGTCTTTCTCATCGACCACTCCTCGGTGGTTACGATGA
>NZ_JBZXVN010000087.1:0-1066 GCF_058892305.1 Pelagimonas sp. | reverse complement strand
TCGAGAGCCCGTTTGATTGGGAAGGCTAAGAGATGAAGATATTGGTAACGGGTGGTGCAGGTTTTATTGGCTCTGCGGTTGTGCGTCAGGCGATTGGTGCGGGTCACGAGGTTGTTAACCTGGATGCGCTGACCTATGCGGCCTGCCTTGAGAATGTGGCCAGCGTTGCGGATGCGCCGGGCTATGCGTTTGAGCAGGTGGATATTCGTGATCGCGCAGCGCTGGACGGGGTGTTTGCCAAACACGCGCCTGATGCGGTGATGCACCTGGCGGCCGAAAGCCATGTGGATCGTTCGATCGACGGTCCGGGCGATTTCATCGAGACGAACATCACCGGCACCTACAATATGCTCGAAGCGGCGCGGACATATTGGATGGCCCAGGACAAGCCCGAGAGCTTCCGCTTTCATCACATTTCCACCGACGAAGTGTTTGGCAGTTTGGGGGCCACGGGGCAGTTCACCGAAGAGACGCCCTATGACCCACGCAGTCCCTATTCCGCCTCAAAAGCGGCAAGCGACCATCTGGTGCGGGCCTGGTATCACACCTATGGGCTGCCGGTTGTGCTCAGCAATTGTTCGAACAATTACGGCCCCTATCATTTCCCCGAAAAGCTGATCCCGGTTGTGATCCTCAATGCTTTGGCGGGCAAAGCGCTGCCGATTTATGGCGATGGTTCGAATGTGCGTGATTGGCTTTATGTCGAAGATCACGCCGATGCGCTTTTGACGGTTTTGCAGAATGCGCCGTTGGGGGAAAGCTATAACATTGGTGGCGAAAACGAGCGCTCGAACCTTGAATTGGTGCAAACCCTATGCGGGATTCTCGATGCGAAACGCCCCAAGGAGAGCGGGTCTTATGCGGATCAGATCACCTTTGTGAGGGATCGCCCCGGGCATGACGCACGCTATGCCATCGATCCGACGCGCATTGCCAATGAACTAGGCTGGCGCCCCTCGGTGACGGTTGAAGAAGGGCTGGAAAAGACCGTGCAATGGTATCTCGACAACGAGGCCTGGTGGCGCCCCCTCCAAAACCGCGACGGCGTCGGAAAACGTTTGGGCGG
>NZ_JBZXVN010000086.1:0-587 GCF_058892305.1 Pelagimonas sp. | reverse complement strand
ATCGCTGGCTGGAGGGGCAGCAGCTTTCAGTTTCTGTATCGGGGTCACCCCGCCGATGCCCATGTTTAGCCTTTCATTGTTGTATATCCAGAGCCATCGCGTGGCGTGATCCTTCACGTCTGCGATGCAGTTGACGTGATAAAGCCCGAGACATTTCGTTCGGGCGGTCAAGGTGTATCCTTCGACATAGGCGTTCTGTTCTCGCCTCCCTGACTAGAAATAGTTCAAAGCGATCCCTGCCTACTCAGCCCACGTCTGGAGCCGATTACTGAGCCATTCAGCGGCGTTGTGGCAAAGGGATTCGCGCCCTGCAATGACTTGTTTCAGCGTCCGCACGAAAGGTTCTGACGACAGTGAGACGTCGATGGTCAAACCTGCGCGCTTTATGTCACCCAACACGTTCAGCGTCCGGAATGCCCCCGTCGACCACACTTCATTGGGGGATTCAGGCACGGCCACCGGCTCCGGTGCCGCAAACGGTTGCGTGTTGGCCATTAGCCGCCTCTAACTAAGGCTATTTGGCCCCACCTTAAAGAAGCGTAAAACAGCGTCATTGCCGTTGGGTCGGACTTGGTCGAAACGTGTCA
>NZ_JBZXVN010000085.1:0-12894 GCF_058892305.1 Pelagimonas sp. | reverse complement strand
TAGGCGCTGACGTCAGACACTTCTTGCGTTGACCCCAGCATCGCGCCCGCCCAGACGTTGAGGGCCTGTTTAGGACCGCGAAATTGGCTGTACAGAGGCAGCATAGCAAGGCGAACCCCCGCCGCAGTGGAGGTTTCAGCAATATGGGTCATGTAGTCAGTATTGTAGTTGTACTGAGATCCGAACCGTTGAAAGCCCCATCTTAAGAGCGCGCCAATCATGTCTCGATCCCTTCCGATTTGAGGTTTATCGCCAAAAACAGTGCTGTGAAGGCAGGGATCTGGATGCCAATCAAGTTCGTCGCGGCGACCAGATCCGTCGGATTGCCCCGCTGCGTCCAAATCCAAATGTGAAACAATGCATGTAAAACGAGCCACGAGGCACCGAAAACTCCGGTTGGTTTGTCTCCTTTGGTAGCAGCCCAAATCAGGGCAGCGCCGCTTGCCAGATAGGCAAGGGCAACATCCTTCGCAAAGTGAAAGTTAATTGGCCCCGTCAGCCTGACACCCGGCACGGTGTCATACCAGTGCTGGGTTGCAGTCCACATATAGGCCGCGGTTAGAACCGAAAGCGCTCCAACTCCGGCTAAAACAATCTTCTGCATCATATCTCCGAATTTAAGGTTCACAGATATGACGATCTCAATTCAGAGTTTGTGACAAAAGACAAAGTGGTCATTGGCGCAACCGCAGCGAAGGGGCGCGTTGTCCGCAAAGCCGCCATTTGCCAGCGTCGCGCGAAGGTCAGTTCTTTTGTGCGACAGCAGCTCGTTCCGCTCGTCGTCTCTCGTAGTACGCCTCCATCTTCGAGGGGCGACCTGGTGAACGACGACCCGTCTTTTTGTAGCCGTTCTTCGCGCTTACGGGTTTGACATTTGGCGGTGCCGTGGCTTTCTCTTGCTCTTCTTTGATATGCGCGAGGACAGCGCTCAAGTGCTTGTTCTCAGTGATCGCGGCGTGGTCACGCGCTGCTGGTGTGGACCGTCTATGGTGAAGGGTAGGGCGACGCCTTTGGCGCGCACCTGGATGCGTCCGTCCGGCATCTCGTAGATATCGATGTATTTACCGACCAAGCCGCGCGTCAGATCGTTGTCTTGGCCCCCTAAAACTGTGCCACGATTTGTAGACCAAGGGAATTACGAAGAATGGCGGAGTGACCAGGGCTTTTAAGCCGCAGGACACGAGGTGAACTGTTCGTCAGGAAGACCCGAACCCGACTTGCTACAGGTGCTGGATGTCCCGCCCGGTGTCTCAATCTAAGCAAAATGAGACAATTTAATAATCCCTGGATCAGAGCGCGCAAAGTCCCTTCGCTCGAATCCTGATCGCTTCCTACCGTGACAGAAAATCATGGGAGGAAAACATGACACCACCGAACGACACATTGTCTTGGATGTACGAAAAGATGGTCGCCAGCCGTCATTTTGAGGAAGAAATCGAGAAGATATACATGGAGGGCAAGACGCCGGTCTTCAACATGGCGGACGGCCCGATCCCCGGCGAGATGCACTTGTCAAACGGGCAAGAGCCGGTTGCCGTCGGTGTTTGCGCGCATTTGAACCCTGAGGATATCGTCACAGCCACGCACCGCCCCCACCATCAGGCCATCGCGAAGGGCGTCGACCTGAAAAAGATGGCGGCCGAGATTTTTGGCAAGGCCACGGGTCTGTCGGGCGGGCGCGGCGGCCATATGCATATTTTCGACGCTGATGTGAACTTTGCCTGCTCTGGCATCATTGCGCAGGGCATGGGTCCGGCTGCGGGTGCGGCTCTGTCGCGCAAGCTGCAAGGCAAGCCCGGTGTGGCGATTTCGTTCATTGGTGAAGGCGCGGCGAACCAGGGTGCGTTTCACGAGGCGCTGAACCTTGCGGCGGTCTGGAAACTGCCCATGGTTGTTGTTGTCGAAGACAATGCGTGGGGCATTTCCGTGGCCAAAGAAGCCTCGACCGCCATTCAGTGCAATGCCGACCGCGCCGCCGCCTATGGCATTCCGGGGCATTACATCCCCGGCAACGATCCGCTGAAAATCTATGAGGTCGCAGGCGAGGCCATCGAACGAGCGCGCAACGGCGAAGGCCCCACCCTGATCGAGATCGAGACCTATCGCCTTGCCGGTCATTTCATGGGCGACGCCGAGGGTTATCGTCCTGACGGCGAGAAAGACGCGCTTATTGCCAAGGACCCGATCCCCAATCTGCGCAAGGTGTTGGTGGCCGAGCATGGCTTTGCCGAGGCCGAGCTGGACGCGATGGAGGCCAAGGCCAAAGGCGAGGTGGATGAGGCCATCGCCTTTGCCCGCCAAAGCCCGGACCCCAAGCCCGAAGATGCACTGACAACCGTGTTTGCCTGAGCGCGGAAGGGAGGAACAACACATGGAAAATGAACGTAAACTGACAATTGCCCGTGCCATGGCCGAGGCCACCGCACAAGAAATGCGCATCGACCCGCGCGTCTTTGTGATGGGCGAAGACATTGCCGATCTGGGCGGCGTCTTTGGCAATACCCGCGGACTGGCGGAAGAATTTGGCAAGGAACGTGTCCGCGACACGCCGATTTCTGAAACCGGCTTTATCGGTGCCGCCGTCGGCGCGGCTCAGGACGGGATGCGGCCTGTGGTCGAGCTGATGTTCGTCGATTTCTTCGGCGTCTGTTTTGATGCGATCTACAACCTGATGGCCAAGAACACCTATTTCTCGGGTGGCAAGTTCAACGTGCCAATGGTGCTGATGACCTCGACCGGGGGCGGCTATTCGGATGCGGGGCAGCACTCGCAATGCCTCTATGGCAGCTTCGCGCACCTGCCCGGGATGAAGGTCGTCAGCCCCTCGAACGCTTATGACGCCAAGGGTCTTATGACGGCGGCGATCCGCGACCCGAACCCGGTGATTTATATGTATCACAAGGGTCTGCAGGGCATGGGATGGCTTGGCACTGAAAAAGGCGCCATCGTGCATGTGCCCGAAGAGGCCTATGAGGTCGAGATCGGCAAGGCAAAGATTGCCCGCGAGGGCCGTGACGTGACCATTGTGTCCATCGCGCAGGGCGTGCACCACGGGCTGAAGGCCGCGAAAGTTCTGGAAGAGCAGGGCATCAGCGCCGAGGTGGTGGATCTGCGTTCCTTGGTGCCACTGGATCGCGACACGATCCGCGCCAGCGTCGCAAAGACCGGGCGGCTGATCGTGGTGGACGAGGATTACCACAGCTTCGGCGTCTCGGGCGAGATTATCGCCACGGTGACCGAAAGCAATCTGGCCGACCTTAAGGCGCCGCCGCGCCGGATCGCCTATCCCGATGTTCCAATCCCCTTTGCCCGGGTGATGGAACAGCATTGCCTGCCGAACGCAGACAAGATCGTCGCCGCCGCGCGCGAGCTGTGTCAGGCCCCGATCCCGGCCTGATCCGAACGTAATCCCCACGACTGTAACGCGCCACTCCGGTCAGGCCCGGAGTGGCCAAGGAAGGACTTTGTCACATGGCAACGGAAATCATCATCCCCTCTGACCTCTGGGAAGGCGACGAGGAAAGCGTCATCACCGCCTGGCTGGCCGACGACGGCGCGCAGGTCAACGAAGGCGCGCTGATCGCCGAGATCATGACCGCGAAAGTACAGCACGAAATCAGCGCCCCAGCTTCCGGCACCCTGTCGATTACGCAGGAACAAGACGCCATCGTTGCCAAGGGTGACGTGATCGGGTCGATCGCATGATGGATGCGTCACACACCGAAGAGCGCGTCGTACCGTTGCGCGGCGCGCGCGCGATGATTGCGGACAAGATGCTGTCGTCCCTGCAAGGGGCGGCACAGCTGACCCACCATGCACGCGCCGATATGGGCGCGATGCTGGCCGCAAAGGCGCAGTTCAAGGCTGAGGGCATCGCGCTTTCCGTCGAAGACCTGTTGATGGGGGCGGTGGTTCAGACTTTGGGCCGTCACCCAGACATCAACGGAACGCTCAAAGAGCGCTCGATCAGTTTGTCGAAATCGGTGGATCTGGGTGTGGCAATTGCCTTGCCCGGAAACCTGCTGGCCGCGCCTGCGATTTTCGGGGCGGATAAGATGACCCTGCCCGAATTACGCGCCGCACGTCGCGACCTTTCTGAGCGGGCAAAGGCCAACAAGCTGACGGTTGCGGAAATGACCGGGGGCACATTTACCGTGTCGAACCTTGGTCTGTCGCGGGTAGAGCAGTTCACACCGATCCTGAACACGCCACAGATTGGAATTCTGGGGATCGGGCGGGTCGTGGAAACGGCCGTGCGCGACGGTGACGGGATCGCATGGCGGTCGTTTACCGGGCTATCCCTGACCTTTGATCACCGCGCGATTGACGGCGCGCCTGCGGCGGATTTCCTGACGGATCTTTGTCATACGATCGAAAGTTTTGTGCCGTGATCGTCGCGGAATTTCCTACTGCGAACGACGGGGTCGCCCGTGAAATGGCGCTGTTGCAGCAAGGGCGACCTGCGGCTTTGCTGTGGTCCAGCGCGACACCCGCGCTGGTGCTGCCCGCCACTTTGATGCGAAGCCCGCAAGTGCAGGAAGCCGCCACGCAGGCCGAGCGGGCAGGGATCCCGGTTGTGACCCGGCGCAGCGGAGGCGGCATTGTCCCTCAGGGGCCGGGGACATTGAATTTGGCGATGGTGTTTCCAGCCCCGCCGGGCTTTCAACTCGAGGACGGATATCGGCTGATCTGCAATGCATTGGCCGAGGCACTGACGCGGTTCGACATTCGGTCGTCAACGGGCGCCTGCGCGCAGTCGTTTTGCGACGGCACGTGGAACCTGCTTGTGAAGGGCAGAAAACTTGCCGGGACGGCGCAGCGTTGGCGCAGCACGCGCTCGGGCCCGATTGTTCTGGCGCATGCCGCCATCCTTGTGGCCCGGCCAGACGCGACGCATTGGCGGGTGATGGCCCAACTGCACCGCGCCGCCTTTCCGGGCAGCGACGGTTTGCGCCCAACGGTCCATGTCGCCCTGAGCGAAATGATCGGCGAACGCACGAACCCAGAAAGTTTCCCCGGCGCACTGGCACGGGCGGCGGAGGACCGCCTGACCAGTCTTATGTCTCGGGAATCCATGGCGGCCTGAACGCCGCAGACCAACCAAAACGGGAGGAAAAATCATGACCATTCAATTTCACCGGCTGCGGCCGGAAAAGGAGACCCGCGCCGGGATGAGCCGGAGGATGTTTCTGATGACAACAACGATGGCCGGGATCACGACCGCTTCTTTGATGGGCAACGCATCGTTTGCGGCCGCTGGCGTGCTTGACGACACTCAGAAAGCCCGCCTGTTGCGCGTGATTCAGGACATCTATCCGCATCCCGATGTTTTGCAGCTGTCGTATTACGAAGCGATAGCCGCGACCGTCTTGAAGAATGCCGAAATGGATGCGGATAATGCCAAAGGTTTGACCGACGGACTGGCCCAGATCGAGGCGCAGGCGCAGTCGCTGTTTGGAACCAGCTATACCGACATCGCCGATCCTGACGCCCGCGAGGGTCTGCTTCGGCATTTCCAGAACGAGGGCTTTTTCCAATCCGTCCGGTGGACGGCCTATTTCGGCATCTACGACAACAAAGAGATCTGGCCGCTGTTTGGGTACGAGGGGTCCTCGGTCGAGCATGGCGGTTATATCGACCGCGGATTTTCGGACATCACGTTTGTGCCCGAAGGGCCGACCTTGGAAGAGCGCCTTGCGCAGGTTCAAGGGTAAGGGAGAGGTACAATGGAACAATTTGATCTCAATGACGATTCTGTCGTCGTCATCATCGGTTCGGGCGCGGGGGGTGGAACCCTTGCCAACGAGCTGGCCCAAAAAGGTATCAAGTCGGTCGTCCTTGAAGCGGGAAAACGCTTTGACATGGGCGATATCGAAAACGACGAATGGGCGATGTTTAACAAAATCTCGTGGCTGGATAAACGATACTCGGGCGGTGGCTGGCACGGGGCGGTGAACCACCCCAACCTTCCGGCATGGATCGTGAAGGGCTATGGCGGCTCGACCGTCCACTGGGCGGGTGTCGCGCTGCGGTTCAAGGAATACGAATTCAAAACACGCACCCATTACGGCGCGATTGATGGGGCGAATGTCGAGGACTGGCCGATCACTCTGGAGGAGATGACCCCCTGGTATGAAAAGGCCGAGCTTAAGATGGGCGTGACCGGCAAAACCACTGGGATGCCACACCTGCCGTGGAACAACGGCTTTCGGGTTCTGGCCGAGGGATGCCGCCGCACCGGACGCACGGACTATAATTCAGGTCCGATGGCCATCAACTCGGTCGAGCGGGACGAGCGACCAGCCTGTCACCAGATCGGCTTTTGTATGCAGGGCTGTGCGATTGGGGCGAAATGGTCGACCATGTACACCGAGCTGCCCCGCGCCGAAGACACCGGCCTGTGCGAAATCCGGACCGATGCGATGGTCCTGAAGATCGAGCATGACGCGGACGGCAAGGCCAGCGGCGTTCTTTATGCCGATGCAGAGGGCAACCAACACCTGCAAAAGGCGCGGGTGGTCTGCGTCGCGGGCAACTCGATCGAAAGCCCACGGCTGTTGCTGAACTCGGCCTCGTCGATGTTCCCGGATGGGCTGGCCAACAGCTCGGGTCAGGTGGGCAAGAACTATATGAACCACACCACCGGGGGCGTCTATGCGGTGCTGCCCGAAAAAGTGCACATGTACCGCGGCACTTCGGTTGCGGGGATTGTGGGGGATGAAGTCTATCACGATGCCGCACGCGGGTTCAGCGGGGGCTATTATCTTGAGTTCCTGTCACTGGGGCTGCCCTTCATGGCGGCGTTCCTTGAGCCGGGGAATACGGGCTGGGGACGCAGTGTCGCGCATGCGCTTGAATCCTATGACCGCATGTCGGGGGTCTGGGTTCTGGGCGAGGATCTGGCGCAGGAACGCAACGGGATCACCCTGCATGACAGCGAGGTCGACCAGCATGGGCTTCCGGTGCCGATTGTCTCGAAGACACCGCATAACAACGACTATGAGATGACCGAGCATATGTATGAAACCTCGGCGCAGATCTATGAAGCGGTCGGCGCGACGGATGTTTACGAGCTGCCCGCCTATCCCGCCACGCATAATATGGGCACCAACCGGATGCATGCGGACGCGGATAAGGGCGTGGTTAATGCCTTTGGCCAAGCCCATGACATGGCTAACCTGTTCGTTTCGGACGGCAGCCAGTTCACCTCGTCTGCGGCGTGTAATCCGACCTTGACGATCGTGGCGCTGGCCATCCGTCAGGCAGAGTACATTGCGCAGGAAATGAATGCCCGCAACATCTGAGGCGGGTTCCTTGCAGAGGCGGCCGGGCACAACGCCTGGCCGTTTTTATTCGGGGCGTTGCAATCCTTCCGAGGCGATCCAACGATTGATCGTCGCACGGCTGATGCCGAGCAATCGCGCGGCCTTGGTGACATTCCAGTCAGCACTGTTCAGCGCATCACGCAGCGAATGCCGCGCAAGGTCGCGTTTTGGCGTGGCCGGACGGTTCTGAATGCGGTCGGGCAGATCGGTCACATTGATCGTTGCGCCATTGCCGCAGATCAGCGCCTCGCGCAGCACGGCGCGCATCTCGCGCTGGTTTCCGGGCCAATCATAATCGCACAGCAAAGCCATCGCCTGATCAGAGACAAGGGGCGGGTTGGCCCGGTCCTGGGCAAGATGGGTTTGGATGATATCGCGAACCTCGCGCTGTCGCAGCGGGGGCAGGTCCAGCACGGATTGGCCGACAAGATATAACAGGTCAGGCTGTAGGGTATCGCTTTCCTGCAATTGTGCCCATGTCTGGTCCGAGGTGAACAGCACCAGTGCCCGATCTTCGTTGTAGCGGTCGCCGTTGGCGCGTTCATCAGCCTCAAGAAACTGCTTCAGCCGGGTTTGCGTCGGGCCGTCTAGACGTTCGATGTTTTGCAAAACCAATGTGGGGGACACCCCGTCAACCGGGTAGTCACCCAGAAACCGCATCGCCTCTAATGCCTCGGCCACGGCCTCGGCGGCGTTGGGGCCACTGGCGTCCACTGCGACGCCGGTCGGGCTAATCAAACCAAGATCGGTAATGATCGCCTTTGCAAAGTCGTGACTGTCACCGCCCGTTTCACCGCAGATCAAAAGCGGCACGCGATAGGCGGCCAGTTTGCGGGCGCGGTCGATCAGTTTGGGCAGTGTCGCCCCCTGATAAGAGAAACCGGCAAGGGGGCCCGTTTTGTTAAGCCGTGCAGGCACATGCGGTACAGAGGCATTCACGAAATAGCGGCGTGGCGGCACGCGGGCGGGTCCACGCAGGCTGATGTCCAAATCTTGCAGGTCCGACAGGTGCCGCCCGACAAGGTTCTGATGCAAGGTCGGGCGCGCGTCATCGCGCCACAACGGCAGGCTAAACACAACCGCTCCGCGGTCGTCGCAGGCCACCAGCGTTTCAAAACACCGCCTTGTTTCGGGATCGCGCGACATCAGCCGAGCAGTCATCTTATTTGAGTGAAAATTGCGGAACAACCGGGTCTGGAACTGGCGGGTGGCGCGACGGAGCGTCTGTTCACACAGGCCGATTTCTTCCGGTCGCCGACCGGCCGCGCCAACCAGAGTGACAGAGCCGATTAAATTGTTCTGGGCATCGGACAGGGGCGCCGAGCTACAGGTAAAACGCGAGAAACACCGATAGAAATGATCATCGCCCGAGACGGTCAGAACGCGGCCCGCTGCCAAGGTCACGCTGATCCCATTGGTGCCCGCCAGCTGCTCGTTCCAGATGCCGCCGACAGCCAGACCGTTGCGCTGAAAGTCTGCCTCGACCCCTTCGGGGGCATAGCTTTCAAGCACGACGCCTTCGGCATCGGTGACCAACAGGCAATATCGACTTTTAACCGGCAGCAGCGTGCTGCGGTCCAGTTCAGAAGCGGCACCGCCAATCAGATATTGAAACTGTTCACGCCGGTGCGCGATCTCTGCGCTTTGCAGGCGCAGGATAGGCGTGCGCGCACCCACCGAAAGACGGTGTTGCTGCGTCGAGCGCGCCTTGGACAAATCGACCAAATCGCGCAACGCCTCTTTCTGATCCGAGGCCATCATGTTTTTCCTCCCATTGCCGGGTCACCAGACCCTGCAATCCTTCCTGATTATTGCGTGGAACCCCCTTTTTGTCCAAGTCCGACCTTGGCACAGGAACGCAGCACCTGAAGCTCGTCGAAATCGTCATCGGCGTGACAGCTGGATCGAGCCAGGGCCGATGCCTGTCCCACTGTCATTCGACCAGCGCGTCCAGAGCTTCCAATGCGCGGCCCCCATAGACGACCGACGGACCGCCGCCCATTTCGATTGCGACCGAGATCGCCTCGATCACCTCGTCGCGCGTTGCCCCGTGTTTCAGCGCCGCACGCAGGTGAAACACGATACAATCCTCGCACCGAATGGCGACGGAAACCGAGAACGCAATCAGTTCTTTGACTTTGCCCGATAAAGCCCCTTCGCCCGACACGGCGCCGACCAGTTGGCCATAGGATTTCATCGGTGCAGGGGCCGCCTTGAACAGTGCACCCACGCGTTTGTCGATCTCTGCGCCTTCAGCGCGGTAGTTTTTTGTCATCTTTTCCTCCCATCAAGTCAGAGTGACAGTGATGCGTTTTCCAAATTCGCTAGACGTGTCTCGGGCCTTTGGCTGGCACTATGCGTGTTAAGCCTGTCGCGAGGTATCACAGATCAGGTGTGCGCCCCCGAGCTACCGGGAACTGTCTCATTTGGTCGAAGGTGAGACAGTGCCTGTATCACGAAACCCATCCGGTATTGTTTGACAGGTGACCCCAAGCTGGTATCGACTGCCCTTGCGTCGGATGAGTTCCACCTAGGGGACTGAGAGGCTGACAGGGGGAAACCCCGGTGACGCGAACCTTTGAACCTGACCCAGTTGATGCTGGCGTAGGAAGACCGAAGGGCATCTCCGCAAACCTCAGACAGGTGGCGGTCCTTTCGGGCCGCAAGGCCTGCTCGGCATGTGCCGAGGGCGGAGCGACCAAGATAACATGTTTTTTTCTAACAAAAATCGCACTTCAGGGTGGCGCGCTCCAGCGATAGATTGTCTCTTGGCAGACACGTAGCGGAGCGCGCTCATAGATCATCCGGTTGCCAATCTGTTCGGGTGTCCACCCGTTCTTGAGCCATTTAACAACGTCTTTGGCGAGATCTGGGTGCTTGATCAGTTTTCTCTGCCGAGCACGGCGGCCATCCGCTTTCAATTGCGCCGCAGCCCCATAATAGCCCGCGTATTTTGGCAGGCTCTCATCGACGAAATAGTTTCGTTTCAATTCCCGGTACAGCGTCGCTTTCGAGCGCTTCAACACACGCGCCATCTCGCGAACAGGGACTTTAGCATTCAGCCAGCGTTCGATTTTACGCCGTTCTTCGATGTTCAATTGCTTGTAGGAGCCACTCATGGCACAAACTCCTCATTAGATAACCCATTGGTTTCTAACAGGAGTCGCAGTTCAAAGTAGCGCGCTCCCGCTACAATTGGTTGTTGCAACCATCCAGAAATGTCACAGGTTCTGCAAAGCAGGAATGTCACCACTGGGTGGGACCTAAGCAAAGCCTGACAGGGCGGAGACCTCAAATATCGCAGCCCTGGCTGGCTTTGCGGGGGTAGGGGAAGCAGACTTTGGTGCATGGTGTAGCGAAGGTCAGGAAATGAGCCCAAACTGCAGGACGCTGCACTCACCACGAATGGCGGCTTTTCTTCCTCAGTGAGGCTTGCGATAATCAGAGTATGGCGCTTACCAAAGAACACCACATCAACTTGTTGAAACTGGCAGAGCAGCAATTTCGTCTAGCTTGCATTGTCAGCGTTCACGCGACTCTAGAGACTCTGCCGCTGGATGCACCAATTTCACATTCGTTCGGTAAACACACTTCCACTTGGGAAGAGTTTGGGCTTCGGCAAGATCAGGTTGAGTATTCCGCTCCAGCACTTGAGTTTGTTTCGACGTTCGTCATGTCATCGGCGATGAGGCAAGTATTCGCGGAACATGTCCCCAGCCCGAAAAACCATGAAAACTCCGATATAGTGGCCGCTTATCAAATCGCCCGACTGACCAGAAATGCGTTCTCGCACCACATGCTCGCTCCAACATGGTCCATCGATTCTGATTGCCGAAACCGCACGTTTGAGGTGAGAGATGTAGTCAGTTTGGACACGTCAAACCTAGATGGAAAGCCTATGCGGTGGGAACATTATGGCGGCCATCTCGCGATATGGAGGCTATGTCAGTGGGTTCGCTTCAACGTTTTGGATGACACACCTCCTGTTGATCGAAGGCTTCCTGTTCAGCCAACAATCGAAGTGATCAAACAAGGCAACGTTTTGGCAAGGAAGATCAGCGACCTTCCCTCCGGCCGCGACTGAAGCAGTCATTCGTGCAGCTGCAGCGAAAGGCGGTAAAGTCCCGCAAAGCGGCCGTCTGGCTTCAAAAATCCCGCTGCGTTGCCGAGAACGGCAGGTTTGAGCCCATTTCGCTTTGCTGAGGCATGAAGAGGCCGCTCGCGCGGAAAGCATCGGACTGCAGCAAACCAAGGTCGCGTTGATGGCTGCAAGATAAGGTTTCAAGGATTTCTAAGAAATAAATTTTCCGCAAAAAATCACCAGAAACCCCCTTCTGACATGAATCGGGTGCATCTCCCTATCGGTGAAATTGTTGGTCGAGCACGCTCTCCCAATCCGATAGGGAGGCGTTTAATCAGCTGATCAATAGGCCGCAATTCCCAATCGAAATCTTGTGCCAACCTGTGTCGAACACGCCACGGTAGTGTGACCGATGGCAAAACGATTGCGCGGATTTTCTTGTTGCCGGCCGATCATTCCTCCAAATCTCACCCCATGACAAACACAGCACATCATATCGCTTCACGGCTCATACGATTAACCTAGCCAGGTAATTTCGACGCATATTCCAGTGCGCCGGTTTCGTAAGAACTGTCCGAAAGTGATACACGTGTTTTTTCATTCTCATCATATCGACGACCATCAACACGTGGTTAGTCTGCCAAAACCTCACATAGCGACCGCGGTTGGTGGTGCCGAATCGGGACCCGTTTGGTCCTGGATTTTGAGCGAAATCGAGAGTGCTCCTTTGTGGGAAATTATCGTGCGATTTTGGAAAACAGTTTTTCGCAAGTTGCAATCGGAACTGAAGCTGTCGCGGCGGCCATAGATTTAGAAATCTAAGATCCATCACCACAACCTGTTGCGGTAGTTTGTATGCGAAAACGGAGCCTATGGATTGCATATAGGGTGCTGATTTTGTTGGTAAAAAATAGTTCAAGAAGCATCATTCGCACGCTATCGTTAACGCAACTTCTTGGCGTAAGCCAAAACGACGAAAGGAATTGACATGACCGAACACTAAAAAAGAAAAACGCGACCTGCGCCAACAGATCGCGACAATTCCTGAAAGACCGAAGCCTTCCTAAAAGCACGTTTTGAATACCTCATCCGAGGGCTCATTTCAAGGACATCGGTTTTTCAAACAATCCTGGTCTCGCTCCAAGTCATCCATTGATGGCAGCGGAGGAGGTGTGTCTCGAACTTTCTTCGCCGTCCATGTTGGGTGTTTTGCGAACGGTTTGAGATCGCCTGAGGGGATCATTTCCAAACTCGGGGAACGTCCCCACGCAATAGAAAGACAGAAACATGTCCATCCATTTCCAAACTGGCGGCATCCGCCTTCCTGAAGTCAGCCGCGGCAATCGTGACACCCAAGTTGGGTCAAAACGACATTTCACTGGTGGTGCCGTTATCGGTGACGGTCACGGTGTTCGCCTTGGTCTTGAAAGCAATCTCGAGAAAAAGGCCCTGCTTCTTCTATCGGCACGCCCGGCCACTCTGGATGTC
>NZ_JBZXVN010000084.1:0-789 GCF_058892305.1 Pelagimonas sp. | reverse complement strand
ATCGCTTTTCGCCACCCGCCTGTATCGCGCCCGACTGTCCGAATTCGGAGAGGCGATTGATCCCGATGAGTTGGAAAATTCCTGTTATTCCATCGCCAATGACGATGAAGCCGGGCAGGAATGGTGTGAGAAAGAGGGCTATCCGGGCTACACGTCTTATGCGTCGCTGACCGACCTGCCGTGGCGCTTCCCGATCTTTGGCGATCTGGTCAAAGTGTTGGACGAACACGTCGCGGCCTTTGTCGAGGAACTGGATTTTGATCTTGGCGACAAGAGCGTGGTTCTTGAGGATATTTGGATCAACATCCTGCCCCCCGGCGGCACCCATTCCAACCACATCCACCCGCATTCGGTGATTTCCGGAACCACCTATGTTGAGATGCCCGAAGGGGCGAGTGCGCTCAAGCTTGAAGACCCGCGTTTGCCGATGATGATGGCTGCGCCACCGCGCAAAAAATCAGCGCGTGAGGACCTGAAAACGTTTGTCTATCAGGCCCCCAAGGTCGGAGACGTGTTGCTCTGGGAAAGCTGGCTGCGCCATGAGGTGCCATTGAATATGTCCGAAGAAGACAATCGGATCAGCGTGAGTTTTAACTACAAGTGGGAATGAGCTAGCGCCCAACCGGTCGAGGCGGCCCGCCAGCCGCGCGGCCTAAAGGTTAGGGCCGACCCTCTTCGGTATACCTAGTTCAAAACACCGCAATCAGGCCGCTGGCACAAGAACCGGAGGCTGGTTCTCACCCACAAAGGTGATGTCATCAAATGTTAGGCCCGTTGCCCCGGTCGGGA
>NZ_JBZXVN010000083.1:0-2718 GCF_058892305.1 Pelagimonas sp. | reverse complement strand
CCATGGGGATGTCTTTCGGTTGAGTGTGGGAGGGTCGACCCGCGCGGGTGGCATTGTCCACGCGCGGGTCGCGTGATGGCTCAGGCCGCTTGCGCGACCTCGCCGTCAGGCTCCGGGGTTTCTGCGATGGGCTCCGCCTCATCAAAGGCGATACCGGCGGTCTGCATCATAGGCGGGCACCAGGCGGCCACGGCAGCGCGCTGCGCGTCCGTGAGCGTCGCGAAGGGCTCGGCGAAGAGCTTGTCGCAGAAGGCGACGATCTCCTTCTTGCTCGACGAGGCCAGCGTCACCGCCTCCTGGGTCAGACCCAGATCCTCGCCGAGGATCTTCAGGAGCCAGGCTTTCTTGAAGCGGTTGAAGAGTGCAGCATTCGGCGCCCAGTGGGCGCGGATGTCGGGCATGATCTCGATCTCGAACGCATGCATCAGGTTGTCGCGCTGGCGGTCCCGCGCGAAGCAGGACTGCGTGGTGCTGGCGGTTGCAAAGGCGACGAGCTTGGCCTTCTCCCCTGCCTCCAGCGCGCGAAACGCCGCGAACTGATCGGCGGGCGCGCGGGTGTCATCGAGCCAGGAGAGATCAAGCGCATCATGCGCCGCCGCCACCTGCTCAAGCGAGGTCTCGTCGATCTCGTCCATTTTGGCATGGCTGCGGTATTCCTTGCGAGCATCGATCTTGATCGCCTGCGTGACACTCATGCCGCTGGCCAGAACATCACTCACCAGCTTGAAGAGCGTCAGATCGAGCGTGGCCTCCGGATGCAGCGCCATCGCGGCCCCAAGCGCCATGGCTCGCTCGGTCTTGAGGTCCTCAGCCAGTGAGGCCGGGTAGGTGATTTCGCCCGGGTCCGGGGCCTCCTCCCCGGTCGGGCTAGCCGAGGAGCCGCGCGCGCCCTCCTCTTTGACGGTGTCTTCCGGGCGGACGAGGCCCACATGGAGCGTGATCTGCCCACCCTGCCACGACGCTATCACCCCAGACCGCGCGAGGTCCTCGGCGCTGTAGGCTTCCTGCAGATCGCGGGCTTCCTCTTCCAAGGCGTCGACGCGGTCGTAGAGGGCATTGTACGCGTCCTCCTCGAGCCCTTCATCCTCCATCTCGAGTTGCAGTTTCTCGAGCTCGGCGGTGATTTCCTCGATGCGCTTTTGGGCCGCCTCATCGGGCTCGGTCGGGCCGGGATAGACGCGGCCGTAGTCGGCCATGGTCGCGTAATCATAGCGCACCATCGCATCGGCCCAGGCAAAGCCCAGCCTCATACGGGCCTCTTCGGCAGCGGCACCGAGCTTTTCGAGCAAGATGGTTTCGACCAGCGCCGCATCCTCGAGCACCGAATGCTCTTCAAGAAGGTCGGCAGCGATCGCCCCGCCGCGCGCCTCATACTCCTCGCGCACAAAGGCCCCGATATCGTCGCTGACCTGCACGCCTCGGGACTTGAGCGCCTGACGCACGGTGTAGGCTTGCAGGTAGCTGTCTTCCTTGGTCAGCGCCTCGAAGACCTCGCGCTGCACGTCCTGGCTCGGATGCTCCGCAAATGCCTTCATCGTGTCGAGCGTGATCGTCTTCGCACGGGCCGCAGCGCGGATATCCGGATGAATGAGGCCGTAGCGCAACCGGCCTTTCACGGCGGCCACCGTGGTGCCGAAGGTTTTTGCTATGGTCTCGGGCGTCTGGCCGTCGACCTCCATCATCCGCGCGAAGGCCTCGAACTCGTCAATGGCGTTCATCGGCGCCTGGGTGACGTTCTCGGCAAGAGACAACGCCGTGGTGACATCGCAATTTTCCGGCACGAGGCGGCAGTCCACCTTGGTCTTCGCTGTAAACCCCTTGGTGGCCTTGTCAGCGATCAGCTCCTTCAGGGCTGCATGGCGCCGACCTCCGGCGAGGACAGCGTATTTGCCGTCAAGCTTCTGGACCAGGAGCGGCTGGAGCAGGCCCAGCACAGCGATGCTGGCCTTCAGATGCGCGATGTTCTCGGGGTCATAGGTTTCCGGCGAGTTGCTGCGCACATTTGCGGGATGCGAGACCAGATCGCCGATGGCGACGGTGAGAGGGGCAAAGCTTGTGGTCATGGGATATCCTTCCAGGTTGGTGAGGTGTGGCCGACGCACTCACGCACGTGACCAATCCCCGGCTTCAGGGATCACCACGACAAAAGGCCCACTCTCCCTTTGAGGGGTCAGTGGGCCTTCATTGCTTGACTTGTAAGGTTTGGGGGGTGTCCCCTCGCCTACCAGTCGCGCGCCAGCATGATGGTCAGCACGCGCATGGTCGTGGCAGGATTGTCCGGGGTCTCGGCCCCGTAGCGGAAATCCGAATCTGCCTCATAGAGATCGATTTTCCAGAACACGGTCTCGCCCCGGATCTCGACCGCGCCAAAATCGTGCCATCCCTCGGGATCATTCTCAGGCTCGAATGTATCGAACGCACCGGTGGCCTTCACCGCCTCGGCCATGAAGCCGTCACCGGCCTCCATAAGCGAGCGGGTGACATGCATTCGGCCCTGGGTGGGCTGCGCGGGCGCCACTCCAAGGCACGCGAGCTTGCGAAACGCGTCGTTTTGCGCCGCCATCACGGTCTGATCCGGACGGTCTGGCTGGGATTGAACGGTCATGGACATGGACATGGGATCTCCTTTGAGAAGTTGAAACACCCTTCCCAAAGCCCGCTTTTTCTTTTCTTCTTGGCGGAAGGACCGAAGCAGAAGGCGCCTTACCCGAACAGCCC
>NZ_JBZXVN010000082.1:0-1131 GCF_058892305.1 Pelagimonas sp. | reverse complement strand
GGTAGGAAGTAGTTTTCCAGCAGAATGCGGTTCTTGAGGGTTTGATGCCAACGCTCAATCTTGCCCTGCGTTTGTGGATGATACGGTGCACCGCGAGAATGCTTCATGCCTTTGTCCTGCAACCATTCGGCCAGATCTCCCGAGACGTAACTGGAGCCGTTGTCGCTGAGAAGACGTGGCCTGTGGACGACATGAACCTGATCGCAGCCTGATGCCTGCAATGCCAAGTCCAGTGTCTCGGTCACATCCTCCGCCCGCATGGTCGTGCAAAGCTTCCACGCGATGATGTCGCGGCTGTAATCGTCGAGGATCGTGCTGAGATAGAACCAGCCCCAGCCAAGAACCTTGAGGTAGGTGAAGTCGGTCTGCCAAAGCGGGTTGATGGCCGTGGTTTTGTCTTTGAACTCGTTCGCCGCCTTGAGCACGATGAAGGCTGGGCTTGTGATCAGGTCATGCGCCTTCAACACGCGATAGACGGAAGCTTCTGATACACAGTAGCTTTCTCGGTCCGTGAACGTCACTGCCAACTCTCGCGGAGAGAGTTCCGTCTCATTCCGCGCCAACGTCACAACCTTGCGCCGCACCTCGTCAGGCACACGGTTCCAAACATGCTTTGGCTTGGGGGATTGGTCCTGCAGCCCAACCTCGCTGCGTTGTAGATACCGATCATACCAACGGTAAAACGTCGTCCGGGGGATGCCAAGCTTGGCCAGCGTTCGGCGGGCCGAAAGATGCGGCCCTCAACCAGCCTGATGATCTCCAGCTTCTCAGATGCCGCATACCTCATTCTTGGTCGCCCGCATCGTCGATCATGCTTTTTTGAGAAGGCGAAATTCCAACGTTTGCTCCGCCACGACCTCTTTCAGATCACGTGCCTCGCGGCGCAAATTTTTGACTTCATCGGTTGTGGCCGCACGGGCGGTATCGCCAGCCAACCGCCTTTTCCGGCTTCCATGAAGTCCTTCGACCATTTGTCGTATATGCCCTGAGAGATACCCTCGCGGCGACACAGCTCCGCAATGCTGTCTTCGCCGCGAAGGCCATCCAGAACGATCCGGATATTCTCTTCGGCCGAATACTGTTTGCGTGTTGCCCGCTTGATGTCCTTAACGATCTTCTCGCCGGGGCTCT
>NZ_JBZXVN010000081.1:0-3028 GCF_058892305.1 Pelagimonas sp. | reverse complement strand
GTCATAAGGGAGGAAATTATGACAAATCGCAGGACTTTAGTGAAGGGGTTTGCGTTGGCGGCTCTGGCCAGTGGTGTTTTGGCGAGCGGTGCGTTTGCGGCGGAGGTTACGCTTCGGCTGCATCAATTTTTGCCGGCGCAGGCCAATGTGCCCAAGAACATTTTGGATGTTTGGGCGGACAAGGTTGAGGCCGATAGCGAGGGTCGCATTGAGATCCAGCGTTTTCCGGCGATGCAGCTTGGTGGCTCTCCGCCCCAGTTGTTTGATCAGGTTGTTGACGGTGTTGCCGACATCACTTGGACGGTGACGGGGTATAGCCCTGGTCGGTTCCCGCGTGCCGAAGTTTTTGAGCTGCCCTTTACGATGACCAATGCCGAGGCGGTGTCGCGCGCCTATTGGGAGCTGGCCGAAGAGAGCATGCTTGAGGATGATTTCAAGCAGGTCAAAGTGCTTGGCCTGTGGGTTCATGGCCCTGGTTTGATCCATTCCAAAGAGCCGATCACCTCTGTGTCGGATCTCAATGGTGTGAAGCTGCGTGCCCCGACCCGTGTCACCAACAAGATGTTCTCCAACTTTGGGGCGACCCCGGTTGGCATGCCGGTTCCGGCGGTGCCAGAGGCGCTGTCTAAGGGGGTGATTGACGCGACAGTGATCCCATGGGAAGTCACCGGCGCGCTCAAGGTCAACGAAATGGTGGGGAACCACACGACCTTTGGTGATGAGACGCTTTATACCACGACCTTTGTGTTTGCGATGAACCAGGACCGCTACAATGCGCTTCCTGATGATCTCAAGGCGGTGATTGACGCCAATTCCGGTTTGGAATTCAGCGGCTTTGCCGGCAAGCAGATGCAGATGGACGATGCGGGCCCGCACAAGCAGGCGATGGATCGTGGCAATAACATCATCACGCTTGATGAGGCGCAGGTTGCGGAATGGAAGGCGGCTGCGGCGGCGACCACCGAGGCCTGGGTTGCTGAGATGGATGAAAAAGGCATGGATGGCACGGCGCTCAAGGCCCGCGCGGCCGAGCTGATCGCCAAACACACCAAGTAAGCTTTTGGGAAACTGATCGGACTGCCCCGGCCATGACGCCATGTGCGGGTTGGGGCACCCTTGCCGATCCAGGAGAGAACCTCATGTTGAAATGGATGGAACGCCTGGCGCGGGTGATGGCAATCATCGGCGGTCTGGTTTTGACGGCTTTGGTCATACTGACCTGTGCCAGCGTCTTGGGGCGCGGATTGAACACGCTGGGCCATGCTGGGTTTATGCCCGAGGGGCTTGGTGATGCGCTGATTGCGACGGGCGTTGGCCCGATCACCGGTGATTTTGAATTGGTCGAGGCCGGGGTGGCTTTTGCGATCTTCTCGTTTCTGCCGGTGGCCAAACTGTATGGCGGCCATGCGACGGTCGACATCTTTACCTCGTTTCTGTCGCCGCAGCTGAACAAGATCATTCAGGCGTTCTGGGAGGTGATCTTTGCCATCATCATGATCCTGATCACCTGGCGGCTCTTTGAGGGGCTGATGAACAAATATGACTACGGCGAGACGACGTTCTTGCTGCAATTCCCGATCTGGTGGGCCTATGCGGCCAGCTTCTTTGCCGCCTGTGTGGCGACGATCACCGCGATCTACACGGCCGGGGGGCGCATCGCGGAAACCCTGACCAAACGACACTTTTTGCCTTACTCCGAAGGAGCGTCCCATTGACTATGCTTGAGATGGGCTATCTGTCCTTTCCCGTTCTGCTGGTGATGATCTTTTTGCGCGCACCGATTGGTTTGGCGATGATGCTGTGCGGGATGGGTGGGCTCTATTTTGCCATGGGCGGCAGCACGATGGTGCTCGCCAAGCTCAAAAACGAAACCTATTCGACCTTTTCCAGCTATTCACTGACCATCATTCCGATGTTCCTTTTGATGGGGCAATTTGCGACGCTGTCGGGCATGTCTTCGGCGCTGTTCAAGGCCGCCGAAAGCTGGCTGGGGCATCGTCGCGGCGGGGTGGCCATGGCCGCGGTCGGGGCCTGTGCAGGCTTTGGCGCGATCTGTGGCTCGTCTTTGGCGACGGCCGCCACGATGAGCCGGGTTGCTCTGCCAGAGCTGCGCCAATACGGCTATGCGGGCGGGTTTAGCACCGCAACTTTGGCGGCGGGCGGCACGCTTGGCATCCTGATCCCACCAAGCGTGATCTTGGTGATCTACGCGATCCTGACCGAACAAAACATCGCCAAACTGTTCCTCGCGGCGTTCATTCCCGGCATTCTGGCGGCGATTGGCTATATCATCACCATCTCGATTTACGTGCGCGTAAACCCCGAAAGCGCGGGCACCCGTGAGGCGGTGCCGATGCCCGAGCGGATCAAAGCTATGATTGATGTGTGGCCTGTTGTTCTGGTCTTTGGGCTGGTGGTTGGCGGTATTTATCTGGGCTGGTTTACCCCGACCGAAGGCGCGGCCGTTGGCGCGGCGGGCACCGGTGTGATTGCGCTGATCTCGGGCAACCTCACCTGGGAGGTGTTCAAGGAAAGCATCATCGCCACCGCCACAAGCACGGCAATGATCTTCTTCATCGTGCTGGGGGCGGGGTTCTACAACTCCTTTCTGGCGCTGTCTCAAGTGCCCCAGGAACTGTCGGAATGGGTCGTGGGGCAGGGGTTCTCGAGCTGGACCGTGCTGTTGATGATCCTGGCGTTTTACCTGGTGTTTGGCTGCCTGATGGATAGCCTGTCGATGATCCTGCTGACCATCCCGATCTTCTTTCCGGTGATCTCGGTGCTGGATTTTGGCGGCCTCAGCCCGGAACATGTAGCGATCTGGTTCGGCATTCTGGTGCTGATCGTGGTCGAAGTCGGCCTGATCACCCCACCCGTCGGCATGAACCTGTTCATTATCAACGCCATGGACCGCTCAACCCCCATGGTCGAAACCTACAAAGCCGTCATGTGGTTCGTCACCTCAGACCTCATCCGGGTCGTCATACTCGTCGCCTTCCCAGCAATCACTTTGTTCCTAATTCCGTAA
>NZ_JBZXVN010000080.1:0-23890 GCF_058892305.1 Pelagimonas sp. | reverse complement strand
AGGCGCTGACGTCAGACACTCTCGTTCTCGGCCCATTTAACAGATCTGCTTGAAGATCCAGCCGAACGGGTTGAGGCCATGTTGACCTTAAGCTTTACGCCTGAACTTAACGCACTGGATATCTGCCAAAACCTGCGCAAGCGCCTTAACGTCAATATCGTGAACGCGTCGGGTGGCATAGCCGGTCAACGCCAAGATAAACGCCCGCTTAAATTGCCCACCAAAAACAAAGACATTAACGGCCAAGACGTGCTTCATGCCTACCTGCAAGGCACGCCTCTGCTGACTTTGTTGCAACTTCCTGTGCCTGTCACCCTTCCTCAGGCCACAAGGTTTGAACATATGCATATGGTGGCTGGCTCTGGGCATGGTAAAACCCAAACCTTGCAACATCTGCTGTTGCACGATCTGGACACCGTGGCACGGGGTGAAGCGTCAGTCATCGTCATTGATAGCCAAAGCGACCTGATTAACACCATCGCTGGGCTCCAAGCCTTTGCGCCCGGGGGCGCTTTGGCTGATCGCTTGGTGCTGATTGATCCCACCGATATTGAATGGCCCGTCGCCCTCAACCTGTTTGATGCTGGCTTAGAACGTCTCGATCAATACGCCCCGCTGGATCGGGAACGCCTGACAAACTCAATCCTGGAGCTGTATGACTTTGTTTTGGGGTCCTTGCTTGATGCGGGCATGACCCAAAAACAAACTGTCATCTTTCGCTATATCACACGCCTGTTGCTGCACATCCCCGGCGCAACCATTCACACGCTGCGCGAACTGCTCGAAGATGGGGGATCAACCAAATATCAAAAATACATAGATCGCCTTGAAGGATCGGCCCGCACGTTCTTTGACACGGAGTTCAATGGCAAAGAGTTTGTCGCCACCAAACGGCAAGTGGTGCGGCGTCTCTACGGCATCCTTGAAAATCAAACCTTCGAGCGGATGTTCACCCATCCCAAAAGCAAGTTGGATCTGTTTGCTGAGATGAATGCCGGGAAGGTCATCTTGATCAACACGGCCAAAGATCTTCTCAAAGAACAAGGCACAGAGATTTTTGGGCGGTTCTTCATTGCCTTGATCGCCCAAGCGGCGCAGGAACGGGCAGTTCTTCCTAAATCGGAACGCAAGCCCACCTTTGTCTATGTCGATGAAGCCTCGGACTACTTTGACCGCAATGTCGGAATCATCCTCTCCCAAGCCCGCAAGTACAATGTGGGCATGATCCTGGCGCACCAGTTTCTAGGTCAGCTTGAACCCAGGTTGCAGGACGCCATATCCGCCAACACAGCCATTAAATTTGCAGGCGGGGTGTCTGCGAAAGACGCGCGGGCCTTGTCCAATGATCTGCGCACGGATGCCAGTTTCTTGTCGGCTCAATCCAAACTGAGCTTTGCAGCCTTCATCAAAGGGCAAACCAAGCAGGCGGTGTCTGTCTCCATTGAACCTGGTCAGATGGAAGAACAGCCGCGCATGACACCGCTTGAGCGATCCGCTTTGCAAGAGGTCATGCGAGAGCGCTACGCAGTGCACTACACGCAGCTCACAGAAAAGCCCCAAGAAGAAGAGGAGCAAGATGCGCCCTCCGAAAAACCGCCCGAAGACGATGGCTCCCCTATGCCATGGTGAAGGCGGTTGATAGCCTGGGGCGGCGGAGCCGTTTTGTGCGCAGCCCCAAGGGAAAACGGTTACGGCTTACGCCGCGCGATCAAGAGATCCTCGCTTGGCTCTACCGATATCGGTACTTGCGGCAGGATCACTTAACCCGCATTTTTGAGCCGCGATCACCAAAGCGGTTTTTGGAGCGGCTGGGGGATCTGTTTCATGAGACAGGCTTCATCAACCGCCCAAACCTTCAAACCCCGCTCTTTGATGCCCGCGCCACACCGATGCTCTACGAGATCAGCAATAAGGGCGTGGACTATCTCTCAGCCCTCAATCGCTTGCCACATCGCGCGGTGACCTTCTCGCGCCGCCAGCGGGCCAGCTTTAGCCCGCAGTTCCTGCACACGATGATGATCATCGAAACCGTTCTCAACACAGAACTCGCTGCCAAGACAGCCCCAGATCAAAGGTTTGTGCCAGTTGACGAGATCTTGGCCAAAGCGCCTGCCGCCACAAGGCAGGCCAAGAACCCTTTATCCGTTCCCGTTCGATTGAACGGCAAAGATACCCACATTATTCCCGATGCGCTCTATGGGATTGAGTATCTGAACGGCCCCAAAACAGGCTACCGCTTCTGGGCCTTGGAGTGCGAACGCACAAGCCCCGCTTTCCGTTCAGATATCTCGGCTTCAAGCAGCGCCCGCAAGCGCAAAGCCTATGAAGCGATGATGGCGGCCAAGGGCTACACCAAGCATTGGGGCATCCCCAATCTGGATTTACGGATTGAACGGTGATCCGTTCTTAACCGATCAACAGATCATCCGGTGTCATGCCATTCTCAAGCGCGGCAACAAACCAAGCAGGTTTGCGTCCTCGACCTGACCACGTTTGCGCCGGGTTCTCGGGATGGCGGTATTTAGGTGGCGCGACTTTTTTTGTTTTGCCTTGCGTTTGCAAAATCTCTTCAATGCTCAAGCCCGCTTCTTTGGCGATCTTCTGAACCTGCGCCAAAGCATCCAGTCGCTGACGCTCTTTGAAGCTGTCGATAGCTTTGGCAACGTCGGCTTGCAGCACTTGAAGCTCTTCTAAAGACAGGGCTGCTAGATCAATATCAGGCATAGAGGGCTCACGTTCTGTGTTGTTGCGTTCTAAGCCCTCTAGCATATTAGTCCCGATGCGCAAAGCATGGGCTTTGATCCAGCATGTCCTTGGCAACCAAGACGAATCTCACAGCCAGGTATGGGGGCATTGATCTTGTTTTGAAGAGCGCGCAAGCAAGCGCGCGGAGGTGGCCCAAAAGGTGGCCCAGCTTCGCTGGTTTCCAAAGTTTCTTTATTTAACAACACGCTATAAGGAAAGCTGGTGCCCCCACACGGACTCGAACCGCGGACCTACTGATTACAAATCAGTTGCTCTACCAGCTGAGCTATAGGGGCACCGTTCGGGTGGAATAGAAAAACTTGGCGGGGTTTGCAAGCCTAAATTATCGGTTTGCGCGGGCTAAAAGTCCAACAGCCGCAAGACCGGTTAAAATTACCAAAATTGCCGCCGGCGCGGCGTCGCCCAACGCCTCCAAAGAGGCCTGTTCGTGGACGCGTGTTGCCAGAGTATCGTAGTTAAACGGGCGCAATAACAGGGTTGCAGGCAGTTCCTTGACGCAATCCACGAAAACCAACAGCAAAGCAGAGGCCACAGAGGCGCGCATAAGCGGGTAATAGACCGCACCGAGCACCTGCCCCTGATTTCGGCCCAAAGACCGCGCCGCCAAGGCGAGATTCGGAGACACCCGCCCCATTGCCGCATCCGCCGCGCCTTGGGCAATGGCAAAGAATCGCACGCAATAGGACAGAATCAGCGCAAAGGCGGATCCGGTCATAACAAGCCCAATGTCGATGCCCGTCACACCTAGGATTGCATCGGCCACCTTGTTGTCGAGAAACGCCAACGGGATCAAAATACCGACGCCCAGCACCGCGCCGGGGGCTGCATAACCTATGGTTGTGATTGGCAACAAAAGCCGGGGCAATTTGCGACCCGTCAAACGCACCCCATAGACAAGAAACACACCAGCGGCCACCGTCACGATTGCAGCAATGCCGCCAACGGTCAGCGTGTTTAAACCGGCCTCCCACAGGGCGGGGTCACGCCAATTGTCGGCATTATCAACGGCGTGGCTTAGAATAACTCCGGCTGGCAAGAGGAACCCCACGAAGAACGGAATGAAACAGGCCAGCAACATCACCCAACCGATGCGACGGTTCAACGCCTTGCGCGCGACGGGGCGGTGTCGTGTCGACAGGTTGAAATAGCGCATGCGGCGGCGCGAAATCTTTTCCAGCGCCACCAGCATAATCACCAAAAGTAACACCACTGACGCGATCTGCGCCGCTCCTCCGGCGTTGTTGGCCTCAAGCCAGACGGTGAAAATACCCGTGGTTAGGGTTTGCACGGCAAAATAGTCGACGGTGCCAAAGTCATTGACGCTTTCCATCATCACAATGGCGACGCCCGCCGCGATTGCCGGACGTGCCAGGGGAAGGCCAACACGCCAAAACCGGCCCCAGGCCCCTACCCCCAGTGACTGGGCGACTTCTTCGGAGGCTGAGCTTTGTTCGCGGAAGGCCGCGCGTGCCAGAAGATAAACATAAGGGTACATGGCCGCCGCCAAAACCAAGATTGCCGCCGCCATGCTGCGAATTTCGGGGAACCAATAATCGCGTGAGGTTTTCCAACCAAACACGTCTCTCAACGCGGTTTGGACCGGCCCGGCATATTCCAAAAAGTCCACCAAGGCGTAGGCCCCGACATAGGCCGGAATAGCCAATGGCAAAAGCAAGAGCCACTCCATCCAACGTCGCCCTGGAAATTCGTAGCGAGAAATCAGCCAAGCCGCGCCCGTTCCGACCATGGCCGCCAATGTTCCGACACCAATCATCAAGATCGCCGTGTTACGCAAATAACGGGGCAAAGTGGTCGAAATCAGATGCGGCCAGATGTTTTCCTTTGGAAACAAGGCGAGGCCCAAAACCGCCAAAATCGGCGCGATGACAATCACGGCTATAACAATAGCCCCAATCGACCACTTGCTTGGAAGGCGCAATCTGGCCCGCATCGGGGCTGTTTGGGTCACAGTCATGGGGCGCACCTTTCTTGAGGGGCTGTTAACCTCCGGGCGAACCAGCTTATAGTGCAGTCACGAGCCAACAAAAAGCCCTGACGCGCAACAGCTGACAAAGTTCAGCCCCAATTAGATATCAGACACAACCACATGCAGGTTATTTTACACGCAGGCGTTCATTGCACGGACGAAGATCGCATCCTCAAGTGCCTTTTGCGCAATGCAGATAGCTGGCGTCACGAAGGTGTGGCGATCCCTGGCCCTTCAAAATACCGCAAATTTCTGCTTGAGGCGCTAAATACGATGGGCAAAGGCGGGGTAAACCCGGACACCCGCGAAATCATTCTGGATGCCATTATGGAGGCGGATCAAGCCGAGGTTGATCGGCTTATTCTCAGCCATCACAGTTTTTTCTCGGTTCCAAAATTGATGTTTGAGGGTGGGCGCACCTATCGCAAAGCCGAAGGGCGTTTGCAGACCTTGCAAAATATCTTTGCCGTGGATGAGGTTGAGCTGCACATTGGACTTCGTGATCCGGCGACCTTTTTACCGGCCGCTTTTGCCGCCACCCCTCACACCAATTTTCAAGATTTTCTGAATGGCGTTGACCCGATGCAATTTCGGTGGTCGGATTTGATCCGACGTTTGCGCGATCAAGTGCCCGGCATGCCGATCACCTTGTGGTGCAACGAGGACACGCCATTAATTTGGGGTCAGGTCATCCGCGAAATGGCCGGAATCGAATTGAACCGGAAAATCACCGGGGCCTTCGATCTCTTTAGCCAGATTATCAGCCCCGAAGGTATGAAGCGCTTTCGCGGGTTCCTCAAGGAGAACCAAAACATCAACGAAATGCAAAAGCGCCGGGTCATGGCGGCGTTTTTGGACAAATACGCGCTTGACGATGAGATCGAAGAGGAACTCGACCTACCCGGTTGGGACGCGGCCTATGTGGATATGCTGACCGAACTCTACGAAGATGACATGTACACCATCAGCCGTATTCCCGGTGTAACCGTGATTGCGCCCTAAACGAAAAACGGCCCGACCAATTGGCGGGCCGCATGTTTCAGCACAATTCCAGCACCTTAGACCAATTGGCTTAGGCCATGCCCAGCGCAGATTTGTACATCTCCAAAACCGCTTCTTCTTCGGCGATATCGTCTGCGTCACGCTTGCGAAGCGCCACAACCTTGCGGATCACCTTGGTGTCATAGCCACGCCCTTTGGCTTCGGCCATCACCTCTTTGATCTGCTCGGCAACTTCTTTTTTCTCGTCTTCAAGGCGCTCTATACGTTCGATGAACTGCTTAAGCTCACCTGCGGCGACGCCGTAACTGTCAGATCCTGAATCCTGCATCTTGCACTCCTGCCAAATGGCCCAGTTTTCGTTTTGCCGCGGCCGGCACCGCGGAACCGGTGCCATGAACCCGCCGGTCTGCCCTTTGCTACAAGCGCTGAGGACCATCATCAAGGGGTTGCACCAAACCAAAGCCTCCTTTACCGCCTGCCTGAACGATTTTACGCGCAAGGGAGTGGAAAATGGACTGGCTAATCTGGGGTGGCGCAGTGGTCTCCTTTATCGGGCTGTTCGGTCTGGTCTGGTGCATCGCCAAGGTCTGGCGTGCGCGCTCCCAAAACCTGACCGACGACGAGTTGCGCGATGTGGTGCGTAAAATGGTGCCGCTGAACATGGGGGCCTTGTTGCTCTCCGTGCTCGGCCTGATGGCCGTCATCCTTGGCATTTTCCTGGGCTGATTTTCCGAGGCTGATTTTCCGGGGCTGAGCGTCAAAAAACTGACCGTTGCCCCAAGAGAGAACGCAAAACTAACGCGTCCTTCATGTCTTGACCTGATCCTGTCCGTGGTTAACCACTGAAAACCGGATCACGTCCCGTGCAGGGGCCCGTGATACGCGCGTGTGGCGGGGCGACGCCCTGCATCAAGGCCGGGGCCAAGGCACGCCCCGGATTACGATCCGTTCCGGCGGCCGCCGCATTTCAGACAAGAGCAGAAAACAGACCAATCCCGCCCAACATCCCTCGTTGGGCGGAGCATTGGCATGTCCGCCATCTACATATCGTCAAAGGTCTTGCCGTTCTTGATTAGTTCTTGCCAAATCGGGGTCGGTGTCCAAAATGCATCATCCAGGTGCCCCGCGCGCTCCATGGTTTTGAAAACCTTGAAAAGACCGATCTGACTGACGGCTTTCATCACCCCACCATGTGCCTTGGGGAAATCGAGCGCCAGCACCGAAACCAGATCAAGATCAGCGGTGTTTTGCACCATGCCGGCCCCAAGCATACGCGTGCCCTCATTGGCCAAAGCGCCCATGATCAGCGCGCAAATCACCTCGTCACTCATATCCTTTGGCGGGCGTGACCCGTTGATGAGGCGTGGCACCGCGTCACTGGGTTTTGCGCCATCGGGCCCCCAATCATAGAACCCGGCCCCGCTGATCCAGCCATTGCGCCCGACTTCGGACAGGATCGCCGACCAGTTTTGCGCCCCCTCACCGCGCTCGGCCTCGGCCAGATTCTCAAGGCCCAATGTGTCGCGGCTTTGAAAGGGTGGCTTGTTCCAGCCCCAATCAACCAGCGCCGCATCCACCACATATGGATTGGCCCCAAGGTCGATCAATCCATCCGCAGCCCGTTGCACCGCGGCAGACATCCGCCCCGCAATGCTATCGCCTGTCGACTTGACCACCACCGGGACTTTGCCCAGCCGTTCAACCAAGGCGCGCGCGGCTGCGATTTGGTGGTCTTTGCACTCAGGGCCCTCAACAATTTCAACCAGCTTGGTGGCAAAGACCGGTGGCGCAAAGCGCAGGCCCAATTCATCAACTTTTGCTGCCATGGCAACCGCGCGCACCAAGTGGCGCGGGGCGGGCACGTCGCCCTGCCCGCGCGCGGCGTGCAAAATCATATCGGCACCATCAATCATTTCGTCACTCGCACCGGTTTTCAACCGCGCCATGCGTTGATCTTTGGCCTCGGCGCTCAGACCGCCGCTTTCGACGCCCTTGTGAAACACCTCTTCAATCTGGCTGCGCCCCTCGTCCAAACGTGCCGCTGCGCGCGCGCCCCAATGCACCCCCATACCTGCGTTCAAAGCCGAAACAGTGATCTGCATGGCCAAGGGGCCAGCCCCCAACACGGCGATTGTCTCAATCTTTGGTTGGTCTTTCTTGGCCGCTGCGGCGGAGCGCCGGGCGCGATGTTCAGCTAGAAAACTATATCGCAGGGCCTTGGCTGCATCCGAGGCGAGACTGATGTCATGGGCGTCTTCTTCCATGTTCAACCCAATCTCAAAGGGCAACATAGGGGCGGCTTCGATCAGATCGACAATCCGACCTGCTGCCTCATCTGTAGGTTTGACGCTATTGCGCCGTTCTTTGATCGCCTCTTGGTAGGCGGCCATATCTGCAAACCCGTCACGCCGATCCGAAAGCCGTTGCGGGTCTTGCCCATCGCCGCGCAGCTTGTGGCAGAATTGCAGGACCGCCTGTCGCAAATCGCCCTCGCAAATGCCATCCACCATGCCCTGCCCTGGAGCGCGATCCACCGTGAGAACCGCACTGTCCAACAACATGTTCAACGCGACTTTGGCCCCAACAAGGCGCGGCAATCGTTGCGTCGCCCCGGCCCCCGGCACTAGACCAAGTTTCAGCTCGGGCAAGCTAAGCCGCGTTCCCCGCATGGCAATACGATAGTGCGCCGCAAGGGCGAGTTCACATCCACCGCCAAATACCGTGCCATGAAGCGCCGCCACAACCGGTTTGCCCGTCTCTTCCATTTGCCGACACAAGTCACGAAGATGCGGCGACGTTAGCGCATTCGGGCTGTCAAACTCACCCAACTCGCCGCCTGCCGGAAAGGTTGCCCCGGTACCGATCACAACGATTTCATGTACAGAGTTGTCTTTTTCTGCCCTGTCCAAAGACCGCGAGAGATCCACTCTCACCGGTTGGGAAAGTGCATTCACAGGAGGATGCGTGACGCTCAGAAACGCAACCCCGTCGACGACGTCATAGCCGATGTGATCTGCCATTTGCTCGTTCTTTCTGCCCAAAGGTCGCCGCCCCAACCGATGAAAGGGGCGGCGTATTGCGCGTGTTTTACGCTGCTTTTGACAGAATTAGACGCGAAACCGCTGTGCCTTGCAAGTTATCCACAAGCGCAACGTTAAACCGGTTTCAAAGCGTGACCAAAGAGACTCGGGTCACGAGACTTGAGTTAGACAGGCATGTTGTCAAACATGTCCTCAACCGCTTCATCGACACGCGAGGCAAGCTGCGCCCGCGCCCATCCCGGAATTTTTACGTCCGCAGTTTCAAGGCCCAAAACAACTTGTTCAAGATGATCAAGCGCCTCCTCGCGCGGATCACCAGTTGCAATCTCAAGCTCCTGATGGAGTTCCTCAAGCCGGGTTTTCAGGTCTTCAATCATGGCGGTCCCCTCCTCTGGGTGCCTGTGGCGGTGGACATATTCTATCCGGCCGCACATTTCACGCAATTTGGCGTATCTGGAAGAACGTCAAGTCGTTGCTTCGAAATTTCATCTCCGCATTTCGCACAATAGCCATAGTCCCCACTCGCCAATCGGGCGAGCGCGCTCTTGATGCGCGCAATCTCAGCTTGCCCACTTTGACCGAGTCGCTCAAGAACTTCTTCGTCTTCCCGCTCAACAGCGGCCTCTTCCCAATCCTTTGAATGCGGTGCCTCCAAGGCGTCTTCGATCCCATCAAGACGCACCCCGAGTTCGCGCAACCGGTTCAAAAGGGTCAGTTTATACTTATGATGTGACATGGAATTGATCCCTTTGCACTGCGCCCCATAAACTGACAGAAAGGACCGATACGGGCCTTGATACAGGTCAATCTGCACCGCATTCTATACGGCACTCTTGCAATACATTCTGTTTTGCTTATATGTTTTCAAGACAACGTCCCAACCCCACGGAAGGCTTATCATGACACCCGAAGTCACCGGATTTTTTGACGACGCCACAAACACGATTTCCTATGTGGTCCGCGACCCAAATGGCATGACCTGCGCGATCATCGACAGCGTGCTGGATTTTGACTATTCCTCCGGTCGCACCGACACGCGCTCGGCCGATGAGATCATCGCCTTTGTCAAAGACAAGGGTTTCGAGGTGGCTTGGCTTCTCGAAAGCCATGTTCACGCTGACCATCTCAGCGCCGCCCCCTACATCCAAGAACAAGTGGGTGGTAAAATCGGCATCGGGGACCGCATCACCGTGGTCCAAGATACCTTTGGCAAGGTGTTCAACGAAGGCACCGAGTTTCAGCGCGACGGGTCGCAATTTGATCAGTTGTTCCGCGAAGGAGACAGCCTGATGATCGGCCAGATGCGCGCCGATGTTCTACACACTCCTGGCCACACCCCCGCTTGCCTGACCTATGTGGTCGGCGATGCGGCCTTTGTTGGCGACACATTGTTCATGCCCGATTTCGGCACCGCGCGCTGTGACTTCCCCGGTGGTTCCTCTGAAGTTCTGTTTGAATCTGTTCAGAAAATCCTCACATTGCCCGATGAAACCCGCATTTTTGTTGGGCATGACTACAAGGCTCCGGGCCGCGACCACTATGCGTGGGAAAGCACCGTTGGTGAGCAGAAGGCCGCGAATGTGCATGTCGGCGACGGCAAATCCAAAGAGGATTTCGTCGAAATGCGCGACACGCGTGATGCCTCTTTAGCGATGCCAAAACTCATCATCCCCTCGCTTCAGGTCAACATGCGCGCCGGGCAAATGCCCGATGCCGATGAAGACGGCGATGTTTTTCTCAAGGTGCCCGTCAACAAGCTTTAAGAGCACCTTCAAAACACATGGCCCCGCCGCGAACCGGGGCTAAGACGGACGACAAAGGAAACGCACATGCAAATTGATTGGATTTGGGGCCTGATCGGCGGCTTGCTGATCGGCACCGGCGGAGCGGTATACCTGCTTGGAAATGGCCGCATCATGGGGGCCTCGGGAATCATTGGCGGGTTGGTCGATGGCTCCGGCCTTGATACCAAATGGGAACGGCTGGTCTTTCTCGCGGGAGTTGTTTTACTGCCGATCTTGTTGCTGCCCTATTACGGCGAGATCGACACGCATATTACCAACAACTACTGGATTCTCGCCGTGGCGGGGCTTCTTGTTGGAGTAGGTACGCGCTTGGCCAATGGCTGTACGTCTGGACACGGGGTTTGCGGCATGTCGCGCCTGTCGATCCGCGGGATCGTAGCCACCTGCTGCTACATTCTGGCTGGCGGCGTTGGCGTCATTATCTTCCGTCATCTTTTGGGAGTGATCTGATGTATCTGATTTATGCTTTCCTCTCAGGCGGCCTATTTGGTGCTGGCCTGTTCATCTCGGGGATGACCGACACCGCCAAGGTTCAGGGCTGGCTCGATGTGTTTGGCAACTGGGATCCAACCTTGGCCTTTGTCATGGGTGGGGCAATGATTCCGATGGCGCTTGCATGGATGATCCGCCAGAGGCGCACGACCTCTTTGGTCGGCACGCCCTTGCCGCCCACTCCATCGACCAAGATTGATGGCCGATTGGTTCTTGGCTCGGTGATGTTTGGCATGGGCTGGGGCTTGGCGGGTCTGTGCCCCGGACCGGCAATCGCTTCACTAAGCTATGGCGGCCCCGGCCTCTATGTCTTTGTTGTTTCTATGTTGGCTGGCATGGTCGTGACCCCATTCTTGCGGGCGCGGCTAGACAGACTCGTCCCAGCGGAGTAACTCATCACCATGGATATGCGCCAAATTACCCCGACCTATCACGTGTCCCCGCAGATTTCGCCGGAGGATGCGCAAGCCATCAAAGACGCGGGCTTTGTCCGCGTCATTTGCAACCGCCCCGACGCGGAAAACCCACCAGCCTTGCAAGCCGATGCTATCGGCGCGGCGATGCGCGCCGTCGGGTTGGAGTTTGAGGTGTTGCCTTTGACACATCAAACCATGACACCCGCCAATGTCACCCGTCAGGATGAACTTGCGCAAACGGCCAATGGCCCGGTTCTCGCCTATTGCGCATCTGGTACACGCTGCACCGTCATTTGGGCCTTGTCTCAGGCCGGGCAGCAAACCACAGACGCCATATTAGACGCCGCTGCCAAGGGGGGCTATGACTTGGCCGGATTGCGCCCGACATTGGACGCCATCGCCCAAGGCTAACACATCGAAAGCTAAGCCCAGCCGGGTTTAGCTTTCTTCAATCTCAAAAGGTTCCGACGCGAAATCGAAATCCCCGAGATCCGCCATCTCGGCACCGGCACTTTCCGCCTCAAGGTCCATGTCAAACGCGGCGGCATCAGCACCAAAATCAATATCAAGATCGGGCAAGTCAGACATTTGGTCTTCTGCGCTCATTTCCCCGCCCATGTCGCCGCCCATGTCACCACCCATATCACCTAGGCCGATATCAGGAAGCTCACCATCAAACCCACCAGCGCCGGGTTCCAGCGCGGGGAGGTCGCCAGACATGTCAATCTCGGGCAAGCCCGGTGCCTCTTGTTCGGCATCTGTCGCGAATCCATCCATCACAACACCGCCAGCCGCCGAAACCGACTGATCCACAACAGGGGCCGGCGGTGCCTCGGGCCACGTTAGACGTACAGCGCGTTGATTGTTCAATTGCCCCATCCGCCCCTTGGCCACGATCTGGTTGCGCCCTGCGACAAGTTCCACGCGGTCCAAAACATCCGCAGGCAAATGCAGCAGATCACCGGTTTTGAGGGCCTCGGCCTCGCTCAGCGTCATGGTAATACGTGACAATACCGCGTCCAAACAGGCGGGGATTTTGCCCATTTGGTCTTCGTGAGGGCCTGGCGCGTCCGGATCTGCACCTTCGGCATTTTCCAACTGTTCACTGGTGCGTTCCGGCAAGATGATGGACAAGGCCCCTTTGCGTCGCCCAAGCGCCAAATCAATCTCGGCCCGAAAGGTTCGATAGCTTGAGGCATCCAGCAACAGACTGGCGGCGCGGGCATCTTCGATCATCGCCCCGAACTTAAATCCTTCGAGTTGGGGGCTTAGTGGATGATGATCAAGGTTTTGAACCAGCCGCTCTAATGTGCCATCCAAAAGTGGGGCCATCATGGCGGCGTCGGTCGGGGTCAAAACCCTGTCTTCCTCCACCGGCATTTGCGTGACCTGCATGATGGTTTGCACTTCGATGATCGCGGTCATGACTTCGCGCTCGATACAGGCAAGACCCAAGGCCCCATCGGGCCCATCCAATAAAATCAACAAATCCTGTTGACCAAGACCATCAATAACGCCGTCCTGATCATGCATCTCTACCGAGACACCTTGCGTAACCAAAGCAAGGTCCCACAATACATCCGCCGTCCGGGATAAGGCCCGGCGCAGCGCTTTGGACGGGGACATCCCCCGTGCCTCAAACGCACGTTGCGCCGCTTGTGCCTTCTGGCCCAGAACGTCTTGTCGTGCCCCATCTGCCATCGTGAGAATGCACCCGTCGTAAACCGTTTCTAAGATGGTTATGAACGGATTTGGTTACCAAGCACTTTACCGCGCCAACAAAATGTTAGGAATTATTGCGCTGCCAAAGCACGATCAAGCGGCAGAACGACCCGAAAAGCGGCCCCGTTCTCACCTGGCAGATAGGAAATCGCTCCCCCAAGCCGGGTAACGATCTGACGCGAGATTGCCAAACCAAGCCCGGCCCCACCGGCCTTTTGGTCGCTCACACGCGCGAATTTTTCAAATATGACGTCCTGGGCCTCTGTGGCAACGCCAGACCCGTTGTCAATAAAATCGACAATCAGGTTTTCGCCCTTGGTCACCCGAATTTCCAACACACGCTGGGGGGCATCACAATATTTACGCGCATTTGAGATCAGGTTGATAAAGACTTGGCTGAGCCGCTCTGTGTCCGTCGTCAGCCAAACCTTTTCCTTGCTGGCCTCGCGTTTGATCTCTAAGCCCCGCTTGTCATCATGGGCGAGCGCGGCGGCTTCTGCCCGGTCAAGCACATCACCCAACATGCCTTCGCCCACATTCAGGCTGACTTGACCATTTTCCAACACCGACAGATCGAGCAGATCATCCAACAGACGCGTCAGACGGATGGCCTCATCATGAATGATCGAGGCGTATTTGCTTTGCTCTTCGGGGGTGATGCCCTCGCCATCGCGCAAAATTTCCGAAAAGGCCCGGATCGAGGTCATGGGAGTGCGCAGTTCATGGCTAATTTGACTCAAAAACGCGTCTTTTTGTACAGATAGCCTGGTTAATTTGTCATTCGCTGCCCGAAGCTGAGCCGCTGTGCGCGACAATTCCTGCGACTGCGCCTCAAGTGTCGCCGAATACTCCATCATTTGCGCGGTTTCATCGGCCACAGCCATCAGATCTTCGACCGACACGCTCATACCACCGACGATTTGACCAACCATCGCATGGGCCGTTGCCGCCCCGACCGATCCGGCGAGTTCACGTTCCAGTATCTGCAAAAACTCTGGCGTTGGCGCAGGCAGATGGGTTTCCGAGCCTTGACGACGGGCCTCGCGCAAAAACAGCGCCTGCGCATCAGCCGCCCCCAAAATACGCTGAGCCATGACCATCAGGTCCTCGGCTTCTGCGGCACCATGACTCCAGCTCCGCGTCCCGCCAGCGCCTTGTTTAATATTGACGAATTGCGCACCTTGAAGACGTTCCAAAGGCGATGGGAAGCTGGCCAAAGACGCCACAAAAAACGCAACAGTATTGAGAGACAGGCTCCAGATCACCGCATGCAGCAATGGATCAATCCCCGAGATACCAAACAGGGCTTCGGGATGCAGCCAGGCAATCCCAAAGGGGCCGGTTTCAAAAAAGCTTTGCGGGATGATGACACCCGGGCCGAAGCTTGGCAGATACAATGTATATAGCCAGATCACAAAACCGACGGTCAACCCGGCCAAGGCACCGATGCGTGTCGCACCACGCCAGAAAATACCGCCGAGCATCGCCGGAAGCACCTGCGCAACCCCGGTAAAGGCCACAAGCCCGATCACAGAGAGCGCGGCACCTCCACCTGATTGCGAGTAATAGAGGTAGCCGAGCGACAAAACACCGGCGATGGACAACCGCCGAGACAGCAAAACCACATGGCGCACATCGCCAGACACGCTAACCACGTTTTCATTCAATCGGAGCCAAATCGGCATGACGATATGGTTCGACACCATGGTCGACAGCGCAATAGCCGCGACAATTACCATCGAAGTGGCCGAGCTAAACCCCCCCAAAAAACTAAGCAATGCCAAAGCATTTTGGCCGAATTCCAGCGGCACGGTCAGAACAAACAGGTCGGGGTTTGATCCCGCAGGCAAGACATCAAGGCCGACAACCGCAATCGGCACAATGAACAGGCTCATCAACATCAAATAGAGCGGGAACGCCCAAGCGGCCATGCGAAGCTGTGGGTCATTGTCATTTTCGACCACCATGACCTGAAACATGCGGGGCAAACATAGAAAGGCCGCCGCCGATAGGAACATAAGGCCCGCCCAACGACCGCCATTGACCTCCCATTGGCCCAATTCCGAGGCATCAATCCGCTCAAGTGTTTCCGACACGCCGCCGGAAATACCCCAGACCACAAAGATGCCCACCGCCATCAAAGCGGCAAGTTTCACGATGGCCTCAACGGCGATCGCCATAACAACACCGTGGTGGCGTTCATTGGCATCAAGGTTGCGAGTCCCGAATATCACCGTGAAGACCGCGAGGCCAACAGCGACCCAAAACGCGGTGCTCTGCTCTTCGCGCCCACCTGCTGAGGCGGCATTGAAAACATCAACCGACAGGGTAACAGACTGTAATTGCAATGCAATATATGGCGTCGTCCCGATAACGGCCAAAAGCGTCACCCCAACCCCCAACAGGTTGGACTTGCCATAGCGCGATGAAATTAAATCGGCGATGGAGGTGATCCGCTGGACCCGGCCAATCCGTACCAATTTGCGCAACACCCACCACCAGCCAATCAACACCAGCGACGGGCCGAGATAGATGGTTAAATACTCAAACCCGTTGCGGGCCGCCGCACCGACCGCGCCGTAAAATGTCCAAGCGGTGCAATAGATGGATAGGGATAGCGTGTAGACAATCGGTGCGCGCAGCCAAGTGGCCCGCCCGCGACGCGACGCACGTTCGGCGAAAAAGGCCACGCCGAAAAGGAACAAAACATAGAGGATCGAGATCGCGGCCAGCGCGTTGAGATTGGTCATGTCTCATCCTCTGATCCGGGCGGTTGTGCCCGCCGGTTCATCGCGTGAATAAGAATGCCCGCAACAACCGGTAGTCCGATCCATACCGCAAAAACATAGACCAATCCCGTTGACGCCCTCGTCGAAGTCTCAGGCACAGCCCAAAGCAACGGCACAAGCCATAGTAAAATCCCAAGAACCGGCAACGCCCGTGCGGCATCGACCAAACGACGGCGGCGATAGGTCTGACGTTCAACAAAAAGCGGGATCTTGTCAGATCCGCCATCTTTAAGAGGCCGCTCCTTGGGTCTATCACTGCCCGCCAGTTGGCTCATGCCGGCGCAAGAGCCCGCACAGCCTCGAGCACTTCTGCGTTTGAAAACGGTTTGGTCATAAAGCGGCTGGCCCCAGCCCGTTCCGCCATTTCACGATCTTTGCTTTGACCGCGCGCCGTGAGCATCAAAACCGGCAAGTTTTCGGTCGCTGTATCACCACGCAATTCGCGCAAAATATCATAGCCCGAACGTCCAGGCAGCATCACATCAAGAATCAAAACATCCGGAGATTTGGCCCGCACGACATCTGCGGCGTCTTCACCATTGGAATGCGTTGCAACATTCCATCCCTCGCGGGACAGGATGAAACTGATCGCCTCAATGATGTTCGGCTCGTCCTCGATCACAAGCACATGCCCGGCCATATGTCCCCCCCAATAGCCCTTCTGCGACCATTTTATGTTATTTGGGCGCAGGTTGTCCTCCCACTATGCCCATTAAATCGGCGCTGTCAAAAGCCTGTCATATAATAAGGTGTGACCAATTGTTCGTTTTGAAAATCGACGAAAGCCACCTATCGCGTATAGATACAGGTTATCGAATATGGTTCAACCGGTAGGTGCCAAGATCGACGGTTCACGGCGCCCGATACAATTGGATTTGGCACAGACCCGACAGCTCACGCCGACCTCGCCGGGCTGGGTGATCGCCTCTGTGTCGCGCGGCATGGGCCGTACCAACATATGAGCCTCAAAGATCGGATCGCTGTTCACCGCTATACCGCCAATCGGCATGGCCAGCGCGTCAACCCAAACACCGGCTCCGGCGCGACCTTGTTGAACAACCGGCAGCGACAGAATGACCATCGGACGATTCAAGGCGCGATAAAGTGGCCAAAGCGGACAAGCGGCCCCAAAGCGCGGCATCGGAAAATCCGGCAGTGGTTTGCGGTAGCTTAGCACACCGGAGGCATCGCAAATCGCCAATCCGACCGGATCCGGCAGGATTTCCGGCGGCATGGCCGCCAAACGGCGCATCACCTGAGACGGGCCTGCGCCTGTTATGCGTGAGAGCGCCGCCGGGTCCGGCCCATATTCTTCAATCAAAGGTGCCAGTGTCGCCATCGGCACCGCCAGCGCGTCGCGCGCATACCGGCTTATCCAGCCCTGCAACAATTCCCGTGCGGGTGCCGACACCCCCTGCCCCAAACGTGCCAAAACCTCCGCTTCGGGCTCCCCGCGCTCAAGTTCCGCGACATGATGCCCGGCGGCCTCAAGCACGGCATCCAGTTCCTCTTGCGGGGCCCCGGTTTCGGTGGCGGTTTCATCGTCGGCCTCAAGATAGGTCACCAACCCGCGTGAGGTTTCGGCCAATCGCGCGCTATCCTCATAGATATTGCGGTGAAAGCGCGCCTGCCAGTCGGGGTCAATCTCCCCCGGTTCGGCCAGGATCGAAGCCGCAGAGCGGATCGCCGTTACCGTTGTCAACATTTCATGCAAAGACGCAGCCAGATGCGGGTCATGGGTCATCCGGTCGGTCAAAGTCTCGACATTGCGCTCAAGCGCGGCGATCCTTTGACGACAGGTTGCCAATAATTCCGCCCAGCCCGGAAAGCGCCCTGCAAACTCATCGACGCGGTCTAGCTCGGCCCCTGCATTGGGCATGTCTGATGCGGCCTCGCGGAGGCTCGCGATGAGAGCCGCCCCTGCCCCTTCAGTCAAAAGCGCTGGCTCCACGCTCAGAACCTCGGCAATATCGAGCAAAAGCTTGCCACCGATTCTGCGCCGATTGTGTTCAATCAGGTTAAGGTACGAGGCCGATATTCCGGCCCGTCGGGCCAGTTCCGCCTGCTTGATCCCCTGCGCCACCCGCCTTTCGCGGATGCGGCTTCCGGTCAACGTGTCCCTTGGCAACTGCTTTCCCCTGCGTTTCCCTAGTCTTTTCAGCGCCTTTCTGCGGCGCAACATAAAAATCTTTACAGAATACCTTAGTCTACTTTTCACCAATTGACAAAAAAACCGTTGCGACAAAACCCCTTGTTGCGCAATTTTCTTTTACAGCCACATACTGGCTTTGCACAAACGTGCGCGCATTTGCGGGAAGAGGAGCCCGCACTTGCAATTTCAAAAATGGGAGGATTTTCATGTCCAAGACCAACCTGACACGTCGTGGCGTGCTCAAGTCGGGTGCCGTTGCCGGTGCCGGCGTCGCTCTGCCGACGATCTTCACCGCCTCATCGGCGGCCGCCTACACCAACGAGCCCACAGGCGCATCGGTGACCCTGGGCTTCAACGTTCCACAGACCGGTCCTTATGCGGATGAGGGTGCAGACGAATTGCGCGCTTATGAGCTGGCGGTTGAGCACCTCAATGGTGGTGGCGACGGCGGCATGCTGAACACCTTTAGCTCCAAAGAGCTTAAGGGCGACGGCATCCTCGGCAAAAAGGTCGAGTTCGTCACAGGCGATACACAGACCAAATCAGACGCAGCTCGCGCATCGGCCAAGTCGATGATCGAAAAAGACGGCGCAGTGATGATCACTGGCGGCTCTTCTTCGGGTGTTGCGATTGCTGTTCAGGGCCTGTGCCAAGAAGCTGGCGTCATCTTTATGGCTGGCCTGACACACTCGAACGACACAACCGGTAAAGACAAGAAAGCCAACGGCTTCCGTCACTTCTTTAACGGTTACATGTCCGGCGCGGCGCTGGCCCCTGTTCTCAAGGGCCTCTATGGCGACGACCGTAAAGCCTATCACCTGACTGCTGACTACACCTGGGGTTGGACTCAGCAGGAATCGATCGCAGCCGCGACCGAAGCTCTGGGTTGGGAAACCGTTAACAACGTTCTGACACCGCTAGCATCGACGGACTTCTCGTCCTACATCGCTCCGGTTCTGAACTCGGGTGCGGACGTTCTGGTTCTGAACCACTACGGCGGCAACATGGTCAACTCGCTGACCAACGCTGTTCAGTTCGGCCTGCGTGAAGCACAAGCCAACGGCAAAAACTTCGAAATCGTTGTTCCGCTCTTCTCGCGCCTGATGGCTCGTGGTGCGGGCGAGAATATCAAGGGCATCCTTGGTTCGACAAACTGGCACTGGTCGCTGCAGGATGAAGGTTCCAAAGCCTTCGTTAAGTCCTTTGGCACCAAATACGGCTTCCCGCCAAGCCAGGCTGCGCACACAACTTACTGTCAGACCCTGCTGTACGCAGACGCCTGTCAGCGTGCCGGCACCTTCAACCCATGTGGTGTTGCAGAAGCTCTGGAAGGCTTTGAGTTCGACGGTCTGGGCAACGGTAAGACACTGTACCGTGCCGAAGATCACCAGTGCTTCAAAGACGTTCTCGTTGTGAAGGGTAAAGAGAACCCAACATCCGAGTTCGACCTTCTTGAAGTTGTCGAAGTGACCCCGGCTGCTCAGGTGACTTACGATCCCGAGCACCCAATGTTTGCAGGCGGCCAGCTCGGCTCCTGTAACCCGGGCGCATAAACAGTTCGGCCCGGTCCCCAAACGCTGGGGCCGGGCCACCTTCTCTGTTTCTCGAAATCTTCGGAAATTCTTGGGTCTCTTCGGTATCTATCGAAGGGGTTTCGGCACCTTTAACCCAATGGTGGGGTCATGGACGTATTCCTTACGCAAATCCTGAATGGGCTCGATAAGGGCTCAGCTTATGCGCTGATCGCGCTCGGGCTAACACTTATCTTCGGCACGCTCGGCGTGGTCAACTTTGCCCACGGGGCATTGTTTATGATCGGCGCTTTTTGCTCCGTTTTCCTGCAACGTCTGTTGAACCTGTCCTTTGAGACAGTTGATCCGGACAAGACAGATTTCCTTGGCAATCCGGCGGTTATCAAAACCCCCTATGTCGAAAGCTGGTTTGGCCCGGAAATGGGGTCAGCCATCATTGATTGGTCGGTGCCCTTGGCGGTTCTGTTTGCCATTCCAATCATGATCGCCATTGGTTTCATCATGGAACGCGGGCTGATCAAGCATTTCTACAAGCGCGAACATGCGGACCAAATCCTTGTGACCTTTGGTTTGGCCATTGTTTTGCAAGAGGTGATCAAAGCCATCTACGGTGCCAACCCAATCCAGACACCCGCCCCCGACACGCTTAGCGGTGTTGCCGTTCTGGCCGAAGGTGTTGTCTATCCCGTCTGGCGAATCGTTTACTTCTTCTTCTCCGTTGTTGTCATCGGCGCCGTCTTTGCCTTCTTGCAGTTCACCACCTTTGGGATGGTTGTACGCGCGGGTATGGCGGATCGCGAAACCGTTGGGCTCTTGGGGATCGACATCGACAAACGCTTTACACTGATGTTTGGCCTTGCTGCTGCGGTGGCTGGTCTTGCTGGTGTGATGTACGGACCGATCAACGCGCCCAACTATCATATGGGCATGGACTTCTTGGTCCTGAGCTTTGTTGTGGTGGTTGTCGGCGGCATGGGCTCCCTGCCCGGCGCTGTGGCCGCCGGCTTCTTGCTCGGAATTCTGGAAAGCTTTGCCTCGATGACTGCGGTGACTGACATCATCCCCGGCATCAACCAAATCATCATCTACCTTGTCGCCATTATCATCCTTCTGGTCCGCCCACGCGGTCTGATGGGTCGCAAAGGCGTGATGGAGTAAACGACCATGCTTGGACTTGGAAAAAAAGACACATCCTTGTTGTTGGTGGTCGTCGCTCTGACGATGCTGGCACCATTCATCCTAAACCCGTTCCCGTCTGATAGCGGCATGGCACAATTCAACGCCGGTTACCCGGACTTGATGCAACGCTTTGTTATATTTGGGATATTTGCAATCGGCTTTAACATTCTGTTCGGTCTGACAGGCTACCTGTCCTTTGGTCACGCCGCGTTTCTAGGTGTGGGCTCTTACTCGGCGGTTTGGATGTTCAAACTGCTGAGCATGAACATCCTGCCAGCGATCATCCTGTCGGTGATCATTGCGGGCCTTTTCTCGCTGCTGATCGGTTGGGTCTCGCTACGTCGGACCGGGATCTACTTCTCGATCCTGACACTGGCCTTTGCCCAGATGTCATTCGCTCTGGCCTATTCGGTTCTGACCCCGCTGACCAACGGTGAAACCGGTCTGCAGGTGACGCTCGATGATCCACGCATCCTTGGTGTATCGGCGACCGCCGATGGCTCGATCCCGGTAACCAACTTGTTTGGCCTGGAAATGCGTTCGGCCTATGATATGATTGTTGGCCCTTGGACCTTTACCTTCTCGGTTGGGTACTATGTCTGTGCCATCGTCATGATTGCGGCCTTCTATCTGTCGATCCGCATCTTCCGGTCGCCTTTCGGCATGATGCTTCGGGCGATTAAATCAAACCAGACACGGATGAACTATACCGGCCTGAACCCAAAGCCCTACACCCTGGCGGCCTTTGTTATCTCGGGCATGTATGCCGGTTTGGCCGGTGGTTTGATGGCCTCGATGGACCCGCTTGCCGGCGCTGAGCGCATGCAGTGGACCGCATCGGGCGAAGTTGTTCTGATGACCATCCTCGGTGGCGTCGGCACCTTGATCGGCCCAATCTTGGGCGCAGGTATGATCAAGTACTTCGAGAACATCTTCTCCAAGATCAACGACGGCGTGTTGCACACATGGTTCAGCTTCCTGCCTGATGGGATCGAAAACTTCATGGTTGCTGTCATCCACCCGTTTGTGGGCAAAGGCTGGCACCTGACACTGGGTCTGATCTTTATGCTTGTCGTGACCTTCTTGCCCGGCGGTCTCGTCGAAGGTGGTCAGCGTATCGCCAAGGCTTTGCGCAAGAAAGACAAAGACGACGATGGCAAATCACCCTCAACCGAGCCTGCGGAATAAGGAGAGAGACGGATGGGAATTCTTGAAGTCAAAGACGTAGGCAAACGGTTTGGTGGCCTCCAAGCGCTGGGGGATGTCAATCTCAGCGTGCAGGAAAACACCTGCCACGCCATCATCGGCCCCAACGGCGCAGGCAAGTCGACCTTGCTCAACTGCCTTGTTGGCAAGCTGATCCCAGACACCGGGTCTGTCATGTTTGACGGCAATTCGGTGCTGGGGCGTAGCCCGCATGAAATCAACCAGATGGGTATTTCCCGCGTTTTCCAAACCCCTGAGATCTTTGGTGATCTGACGGTGATGGAAAACATGATGATCCCGCTGTTTGCCAAACGTGACGGGGCCTATCGCCTGCACGCCATCGAAAGTGTTCAGGCCGAGAAAGGCCTGATCCAGCAAGCTGAAGAGATGCTTGCCGAGGTCAACATGCTCGACAAGCGCGAGATGCACTCGGCCTCGATGTCACGCGGCGACAAGCGGCGTTTGGAAATGGCCATGTGTCTGGTCCAGGATCCAAAGCTACTGCTGCTTGATGAACCAACAGCGGGTATGGCGCGGGCCGATACCAACAACACGATCGATCTTCTCAAAGAGATCAAGGAAAAGCGCGATATCACCATCGCGATTATCGAACACGACATGCATGTTGTGTTCTCCTTGGCGGATCGCATCACCGTGTTGGCCCAAGGCACACCACTGGTCGAGGATACGCCCGAAAACATTAAGGGCCATCCAAAAGTACAAGAAGCCTATCTGGGCGAGACCCAACAGGTCTGATCGGGCGGGCGGTGACCCCGCCCCCCTTTCTCAAAAGAGGATAAGACATGAACGTACGTCCGGATTTTTCCAAGAACGCCAACCACGCCGAAACGGCCCCCGCGTTCCTTTCGGTCTGGGATATGCACTCTTACTACGGTGAGAGCTACATCGTCCAAGGCATCAACTTTAACGTCCACGAGGGCGAGATTCTTGCGCTTTTGGGCCGGAACGGTGCCGGTAAAACCACCACGCTGCGCTCAATCGCCCGCATGGACGACCCGCAGGTCAACCACGGTGAGATTTGGCTGGATCACAAGCCGTTGCACCTGATGAAATCGCATGAAGCGGCGACAAATGGCCTTGGCCTTGTCCCCGAAGATCGCTGCATCATCCCCGGCCTGACAGTCGAAGAAAACCTGAAGCTGGCCCAGATCGCGCCGCCCATCGGCTGGTCATTGGATCGCTTGTACGACCTGTTCCCGCGTCTGCGTGAACGTCGCAACCAAGAGGGCGTGACCCTGTCGGGTGGTGAGCAACAGATGTTGTCGATCGCACGCGCCTTGGCCCGTGATATCAAAGTGCTGTTGCTGGACGAACCTTACGAAGGTCTGGCCCCGGTGATCGTCGATGAGATCGAAAAGACCCTGCGCTTGATCAAAGAGCAAGGCATGACCACCATCATCGTGGAACAAAACGCCGTGCGCGCCCTGCAATTGGCCGACCGCGCGGTGATCCTCGACACGGGGTCGATTGTGTTTGATGGCTCCGCCGCCGAAGTTCTTGAGAACGAACAGCTGCGCGCCGAATACTTGGCAATCTAATAAACAATTAAGAGGTCCCGGCTATGCAAGACCAAAGTGGGCTTGCATTCCGGGGCCTTTCTCGTTTCCCTGCGCCTAAATTTCAGGAGGAGTTCCCATGTCCAAGACCTATCCACCATCATCAGAGTTGGCAGAAGGGGCGCATGTTGATGCGTCGCGTTATGACGAGATGTATGCGCAATCGGTGAGTGATCCCGAAGGTTTTTGGGGGGCTCAGGCGGAGCGGCTTGATTGGATCAAGG
>NZ_JBZXVN010000079.1:0-3363 GCF_058892305.1 Pelagimonas sp. | reverse complement strand
TGTAGCGTGACACTTGGTTTTACAGTAAATTACACTTGTTTTTACAGCAAAACACTTTTGGGCTGAGATGGGATTAGCCGGGCCTTCCAGCTCGATCAAGGCAAAACCGTTTAAACAACCGCCCTGCCCTGATCCATTCAACACCTCTTTAAAGCCGGTTTAACAACTCAGCCTTCAAATCGAGGTACGTGCGCGCCGCAGCCATTGGGACCACCCCGTTACCGGCTGCAGCGGATCGGTCCAGCCCGAAGGCCACCCCATCATCCAATCCGTGAACGCAGGGTTTAAGCTCAGGGGATCGCTGGAGTGCTTCTCCCCATTCAGCAAGATCACCCGGAACCGGTGGGAAGAGCGGAACCGCTTCGGCGTCCAGCCCGTTGCAATCAACATCTCCCACATGAGTGTCCAGGCGCTCGCCGCATTCTTGATGCCCACCTGTGACCCGATCTGGTTCAAATCCGTCTTGAACTGGATCCCCGCCGGGCCGCCCACAATGCACGCCCGGTTGCCCGAGCCCTTGAATGTCGGCGTGGGCCAGAATGAAGACCCTTTCACGGGTATGCGATGCGCCAACTTGCGCCGCTGATACGACGCGCGCTGCAACCCGGTAGCCCATTGCTTGAAGGTCTGCGCAGACGTCTTGCAGGCCAAGGGTGAGATGGCCGGGGACGTTTTCGAAGAACAACCACTCAGGGCCAACTTCTCGGGCGATGCGCGCAACGTCTGGCCAGAGGTGCCTTGGGTCATCTTCGCCTTGTCGCAATCCAGAGAGCGTGAAGGGCTGGCAGGGATAACCGGCAGAGATGAGATGAACGCGGCCACGCCATGGGCGGCCGTCGAAGGTTTTGAGATCGTCCCAAATAGGTGCCTGTGCCAGGGACGCGTCCGCCATCCGCGCCACGAGAGCGGACGCGGCGAAACTGTTTCGCTCGACATAACACACAGTTCGATATCCGGGTTCTGCGATGTGAAGCCCGAGATCAAGTCCGCCGACACCGGCGCAAAGACTGATGCCGCAAAGGTCTTCAGGTTGGGTTGAGGGGTGAACAGCCACATAGGGCCTCCGTTCCGTCACGCTCGCGGCGTTTGGGGTTCGGGCTCTGGGTTGGCCTCAGTATATTGATGGACCGGCAGCGTGGGCATTTGATCGATAGATCACCCACAAGCGCCTCCGGTTCCATCTTAAATAGCAAACGCGCGCAACTCGTGCATCTGATTTCTGCTTGCACCTTCAAGGCGACTCACCTCATGTTGCCGGTCCCTGATCAGGGGTGGGAGCGGCCATAAAGTGTATGCTGGTCGGCGGGGTTTGGTTTTGCGACTTACGGCCCCGTGTTGCGGGGTGGTGAGACACCCCGCGACCTCCCAGTATCACGCCAGATTCCAGAGGTGAATCCCGCACGGTCCCGCAAGCCCAAACCTTTAGCGATCACACGTGTATATATAAGGTGGAGCTCACAAACGGCGGCTGTCAGCCCAAAGCGGACCCACAGCCCTATGAAGTTGCATCAATTTCTGTACACTGGTCGCGTTGAGACCAAATGCTAAAACAAATTGAAAGCGGACATGCCTGCAACTTATGTCATCACAACCGACGAAATGTTGAAGTATGTACAAGTATCCGGAAAAACCCATTTGAGTGAACTCAGGTCGCTCGCGGAACGCTATTTTGAGGACCCGCAATTTGACCCGGAAATACGTTTCTTGGTGGATTTAACTGACTTGGTGAACGCACGGGCGAGTTTTATCGACGTGTTCACGCTCAAGGGTTTCTACAAACGGAACTTTGGCAAGCTCGCAAAACCTGTCGATGTCGCAATCGTCGCACCAACGGACTTGGGGTACGGTATCTCGCATATGTTCTCTGCAATAATGCTTGGCGGAAAATTCATGCAGGTACGAATTTTCGATGACATACCAAGTGCTCTTAAATGGCTGGAAATCGAGACCCTCGATATAGAAAAACTGAGAAACCGCACAACTCAGCGCTTGTGCGATACAGTTCAGTAAAGAGGCACCGGACGGCTGTTTCCAGCCCAAAGGGGACATAGGGTTTTTGGCGCAGCAATCGGCCAACAACCGCTAAGAATCCATTTTGCGTTTTACTGCGTTACAGACGACGGGCCGCTTTGGAAAGCGTGTCTTATGCATTCGTTGTCAGTCGAGCGCGCTTGGTGCGGCGTTGACTTTTGCTTAGATGGTCCTTGACCTGTCCGACCGATAGGCATCGCCGCGCCAGAGGACCGTTCATTGCCGCAACAAAGGATGCGTCCGGGTAAACTTTGCGCAAGGGATGAAGAAGCTTATTTGAAATAGTTCGCAATACCATCGGGCCCAGATAAAGCGATTCTGACAAACAACCGTTCGAGCGCACGACTTCGTGGTTGCTACATGCAAAGTGAAACCAGGACATTGATTTCTTGCCACGCATGAACCGAATTCCAGGCAATGATGTAAGAGATTTTGCCGGTACAAAAACCTCGGATTTGAAGCGGCCTTCCAGTTGGCCCGCTGCGCCAGCAAGAATGCGATGCTGGGATGAGACGATTAGATCGTCAAAGGGCCGTTGGGGCCCAAGCGCGCCCGCTTGAATCAGAACCGGGTAATTGTTGTCTTCCACATACTCCAGCGGGTCGATGCCTTCCCAAATAAAATGAATAGTTTGGGAGCCCCTGTCCGCTGTCCAAATCTGATCGCCTTCTCGCAAGTCTTCAACACGGCGCAATCCATGTGGTGTTTCAATGAAGGTGCCAGGCGAGTAACAGGCCGGGATTGATCCTTCGTTAGAACTGGATTGTGCGTAGTACGAAGAGCCGCCGTCATCAGATTGTAGACTCTGATCACCGAACCCGGCGTTGGTGCTTGATGTTCCGCTCGCCGGGCCTTCGGTGGCGTTGACTGTATTGCCTTCCCAAGACATGAACTGAAGGACTGTGCCGCTGTCGTCTACCAAGGCAATGGCATCGTCTGGATAGAAGGTGCCAGTAGGATCGCCGCCAGAGTCAAACCCGGGAGTCGACTGATTCACGACGTAGACATCCTGACCACCAAATGTTCCCGTGTAGGACCCCAGTGAAACAGTGTTGTAGACCGTTCCATCTGCCTGATAGAAAACAAGAGTATAGCTGGAAACAACAGTTCCCGCAGGAACTGCAATCTCGACAAATTCCTGATCTGAAGTGCCAAAGTAGTCCAGTTCAGAAATATAGCCGGGCATGCACTGATCCTTTCTTCCAAAGGAACAATCAGCTTATTCGGGTTAGGGAAAGGTGAAATCCAGCGTCATTGCTAGCTAAGAAAAACCTAAATTTATATAGAAGCCGTGATCCAGTGTTGGCCGACGGTACACATTTATAGGGCAGC
>NZ_JBZXVN010000078.1:0-4336 GCF_058892305.1 Pelagimonas sp. | reverse complement strand
ACACTCTTTCAATCTTCGGCTAAGCGTCTGGCTGGCTACAGTGATGCGCTTGCGTTCAAGGCACCGCTGGTGCTGACCAATTCCGACTTTCGGTTTATCGTAGTCGAACAGCTACAAGCCATTGGCATCGATCCCGGTGCCATCCTGATTGAACCCGAAGGGCGTAATACCGCCCCGGCGATCCTTGCTGCTGCGCTACATGCCCAGGCCGAAGACCCGGATGCGGTGTTGTTGGTGGCGCCATCAGACCATGTTGTGCCTGATATTGCGGCCTTTCACGCCGCTGTGGCCCAAGGTTTGGGGCCTGTGGGGCAAGGCGATCTTGTCACTTTTGGCATCGCGCCCACCCATCCAGAAACAGCATATGGCTATCTTGAGCTTAGCACCCCGCCCAAGGGGGCTCCCGTTAAGCTGTCTCGCTTTGTCGAAAAACCCGATGCAACCCGCGCCGCAGAGATGCTGGCAGCGGGGACTTTCATGTGGAATGCCGGGATTTTCCTGTTCCGCGCCGCGGATGTCATCGCTGCTTTTGAAAAACATGCTGCCAACCTGATGGAGCCGGTGCGCGATGCCGTCACCCAAGCCAAGCCCGATCTAGGATTTTTACGTTTGGCCCCAGAGCCTTGGGCCAAGGCCGAAGACATCTCGGTTGATTATGCCGTGATGGAGCGCGCCGATAACCTGTCTGTTGTGCCTTTTGCCTCTGGCTGGTCTGATTTAGGTGGTTGGGATGCGGTTTGGCGCGAGATCGGACCGGATGAAAACGGCGTTGTGACCACCGGCGGCGCCACGGCCATTGAGTGCACCAACACCTTGCTGCGCGCCGATAGTGACCGGCTTGAAGTTGTCGGGATTGGTCTTGAGAACATCATGGCGGTGGCGATGAATGACGCGGTTTTGGTCGCTGATATGTCGCGCGCGCAGGACGTCAAGCTGGCGGTTGCGGCGCTCAAGGAAAAGCAGGCTGATCAAGCCACCCAATTCCCCAAAGATCATCGTCCCTGGGGCTGGTTCGAAAGCCTCGTGGTGGGTGGCCGCTTTCAGGTCAAGCGCATCATGGTGCACCCTGGCGCGGCGCTGTCGCTTCAAAGCCATGTCCATCGGTCTGAACATTGGATTGTTGTCGAAGGCACCGCCAAGGTCACAATTGACGATGAGGTCAAACTGGTGACCGAAAACGAGAGCGTCTACATCCCGCTCGGGGCGGTCCACCGCATGGAAAATCCCGGCAAAGTGCCGATGGTGTTGATCGAAGTTCAGACCGGATCTTATGTCGGAGAAGACGACATCGTGCGCTATGAGGACGTTTATTCAAGAGGGTAGGGGAGCTATGCCCCCCATCGGCCATTTCAAAAATTAGGGACTGCGGTAAAGCTGTCGCAGTGCCCGCAATGGATGCGCAGTCCGCAATCATACTGCTGTGTTGCTAGGGGTTCGGGAACCGGCGCCCCGCAACAGCAAAACGCGTCTGATGTGGCGATCTTGCGGGCGCGCTCATAGGTTTCCGGATTCCAAAGCTCGGGTGGTTTGGCATTGGCCATAACTGCTCTCCTTTTCGGATAAGAACAGCTTGGACCGCGATGCTAAACTGGAACTTAAGGCAGCGTACGGGACAACAGGTCAGACGCTATAATAGTCTCGATACCACTCAACAAAGCGTTTCACCCCGTCGCGCATATCGGTTTGTGGGCGGTAGCCGGTCAGGGTCTCCAACAGTTCGGCATTGGCCCAGGTCGCAGGCACATCACCGGGTTGGATATCCATCATGTTGCGGGTGGTTTTCTGGCCCAAGGCGTCTTCGATCGCTTCGACAAAATCCATCAGGCGTTCGGATTTGGAATTGCCGATATTGACCACCCGGAACGGCGCGACAGGCGAGAGACTATCGCCCTCAGGCACTTCGCCGTTTTCAGGGCGCTCGGGAACCGCATCGAACATCAATAGGCGAATGGCACGGACCAGATCGGTGACATAGGTGAAATCGCGATACATTTCGCCGTGGTTATACACATCAATGGCATCCCCTTCGAGCGTCGCCTTGACGAATTTAAACAGCGCCATATCGGGGCGCCCCCAAGGACCATAGACGGTAAAGAATCGGAACATCGTGGTCGGCATATCGTATAGGTGGGCATAGGAGTGGCCCATTGCCTCGGTCGCCTTTTTGGTGGCGGCATAGATCGTCATCGGCGTGTCGGCCTTGTCGGTCTCACCAAAGGGCATCTCGGTATTGGCCCCGTAGACAGAAGAGGTCGAGGCCATCATCAGATGCTGAACCTTGTGACGGCGGGCGCCTTCCATGACGTTGAAGGTGCCGGTGACATTGGCGTCGACATAGGCGCGCGGATTATCAAGGCTGTAGCGCACCCCGGCTTGCCCTGCGAGATGCACGATGATCTCGGGCTCACAGGCGTCAATAGCCCGATCAATGGCATCGCGATCCTCAAGCATGGCTTCGGTCGCCGTAAAGTTGGGGTTCTGGGACAACATCGCATGGCGGCGCTGTTTCAAGGTGACATCGTAGTAATCGGTCATCCCGTCAAAACCGTGAACCACATGACCTTCGCTTAGCATCAGGTTGGCAAGGTGATAGCCGATAAAACCAGCCGTTCCGGTGATGAAAATACGCGCCATGGGGTCAATCTCTCTTCTCTATCCCCCTGCTTTAGACACTGATCCGCCAAGGGGGAAGAGGGGAGGTTTCGCAAAGCGGCTCTCCCCCCGGTGCCTGTTGACAAAACGCGCCGCGATTAGCCAACCAGCCCCTGCAAATAGGTTCCGTAATTGGTTTTCTTAAAGAGCTCCGCGCGGGCACGGAGCTGATCTTGGGTGATCCAGCCGTTTTCAAATGCAATCTCTTCGGGGCATCCGACCTGTTGGCTTTGACGATCCGACAAGGTGCGCACAAAGTTCCCGGCATCCAACAAGGACGCATGGGTGCCGGTATCAAGCCAGGCAAACCCGCGCCCCATTTGTTGGACGCTCAACAACCCATCCTCAAGATACATTTCCAGCAAGGAGGTGATCTCAAGCTCACCCCGAGGTGAGGGTTTTACAGCGCGGGCGCGTTCTGGGGCGGAGCCATCCAAGAAATACAGCCCTGTGACCGCATAAGGGGAGGGCGGGACCTCGGGTTTTTCAATGATCTGGTTCACATTGCCTTCATCGTCAAACCCCACCACGCCATAGCGCTCGGGATCACTCACACGATAGCCAAAAACGGTACCGCCGGCGGCTTGGGCATCTGCGGCATGCAGTTTATCGGGCAATCCATGTCCGAAAAAGATGTTGTCGCCCAGGACCATCGCCGAGGGCGCACCATCAAGAAATTCTTCGGCCAACAGATAGGCCTGGGCCAACCCATCCGGCGAGGCTTGCACCAGATAGGTCAACGATAGCCCCCATTGGCTACCGTCACCGAGGGTGCGCATGAACTGATCTTGATCTTGCGGCGTGGTGATGATGCAAATTTCACGAATCCCAGTCAGCATCAGAGCCGATAGCGGGTAAAAGATCATCGGCTTGTCATAAATCGGCAGCAATTGCTTTGAGACACCCATGGTGATGGGATAAAGCCGCGTGCCTGAGCCACCAGCCAGAATAATTCCTTTGCGCGTCGTCACGAATTCGTCTCCAAATTTTTGAGAACCGCCGTAAGCCCGACAGTCCAGTCAGGCGCGGCAATATTGAAATCAGTTTTGAGTTTTGAGCAGTCCAAACGGGAATTGAACGGGCGGCGCGCCGGGGTGGGATAGTCACTGCTGGGAATATCAGTGACACGCATGTCTCGCCCGGCGTGATCAAAGATCGCGCGGGCAAAGTCGGCCCAGCTCACGCTTGGTTGACCGCCATAGTGATAGGTGCCGCCCGCATGGCCTGCCTGCATCTGGTGCCCCATTTCAAGAAGCGTTGCCGCAATATCGGCGGCCGGGGTTGGCCCACCGATCTGATCCCCCACCACGTTCAAGGCATCGCGGGTTTCTGACAGGCGCAGCATGGTTTTGACAAAGTTCCCACCATGGGCCGAAAACACCCATGAGGTGCGCAAGATAGCGTGATGGCCATTGGCGGCGCGCACCGCCTCTTCGCCCGCCAATTTGGTGCGCCCATAGGCGCCTAGCGGTGCAACAGGGTCGTTTTCCCGCCATGGGGATTGGCCCGATCCATCAAAGACGTAATCAGTCGAAATATGCAGGAACGGGCAACCAAGATCCGCGCAGGCCAAGGCCATCTCGCCGGGGGCGACGGCATTAAGCTGATGGGCTGCCGCCTCATCATCTTCGGCCTTGTCACCGGCCGTATAAGCGGCGGCATTGATGACCAGGCGCGGTTTGTG
>NZ_JBZXVN010000077.1:0-55633 GCF_058892305.1 Pelagimonas sp. | reverse complement strand
AAATTGAGCTCTTTTAAGGCTTTCCCCTTCAAGGGCGCGAGCCATCGCAGCTTCACGCAATAGGTCGGCCCGTCTACGTATCAGCCAGCTTTGCCAGAGAGAGTCCGCACCAACCGCTCGCCGTGCCGTTAGGTTTTCTTCGTCGGTTTGTACCGTTTTTCTTAGAACATCAATTTGATCTATTTCCTCTTCTATCCTATGACGTTCTTCGACGTTCGCGCGATGTGAAGCCATGGCTTTTTCCTTCATCACCGACGTTACTTTGACTAATTCAACTAGATCGGTTTTCATAACCATCCTTTAGTGCGCACCTTTTCGCGCATGTTTTGTGCGAAGCGAATTGCTGCCGCCACCGGTTGATAGTGATCAGGGTCAACTTCTTGGCCAACGTCAACGGTCGCAAACAGTGCCCGAGCTGTTGGCGGATCTGAATGAATTGGAACACCTGCTTCAGTGGCAACCTCTCGAATTCTTAAAGCAATTTCGTCAACACCTTTGGCCACACATTCAGGCGCAGTTCCAGGCATTCGACTCCATTTCAAAGCTACTGCGTAATGCGTTGGGTTAACAATTATGACATCCGCATTCGGGACTTCGGCCATCATCTGGTTGAGCGCCAGTTCCTGGGCCTTCATTCGTCGGTGCTGTTTTAAATGTGGGTCACCCTCAGCTTCCTTCATTTCATCCTTTAACTCTTTGAACGACATTCGGTTTTTACGAATGTGTTCAGCTCTCTGCCAAAATGCATCAATTCCACCGATGGTCATCGCGATTAGAACGACAATGAACAAAAATTGAGTAACTAAAGAAAGGATCATCATGAAAACCTCTCCGGGTGAGGTTCTGACAGTTCCGATTATTCCGTCAAGTTGATTTCGAATGAACAATGTAAGTAAAATGGAGTAGATGGAAAGTTTTGCAAAACTTTTGAAGAACTCAAATAACCCTCTGCGACCATATTTATTTTTTGCGTTCTCCAAAGGTGACAAGCGGGAGCCTTTTGGCTTTAGTTTCCCACTGGAAAAAACGAAACTACGCGTTGCAAATAAGGTCAAAAGAACAAAGGCAGTGGGAGCCAGTAGCAATGGAAGAGCCTGTGCTAATCCGGCTGACAAAATTTGGCCAGAAATAGGTTTTGCATTCCCGTCAAAGAACAAAGATGTCATTCTTTCTGGCTGTTCCAAGAAGGGAAGTAGGACGTTTGCGAAGTTTGTGAGACTATGACCGCCGAAAGAAACAGCACCGAGCAATAAACCCATGTAGCCCATGGCTGTTAGAAGATCAGTGGCCCGCGGTATTTCACCTTTCTTGCGTGCGTCATCCAGCTTCTTTTGGGATGGTTCATGGCTTTTTTCGCCGCTCTCGTCCTGCTCTGCCATAAGATGCTACCTAAAAGGTGCGGCTAGAAAGCCGTCCATAGCATGAATCCAAACAGTCAGCATCAGGGGTGCTGATACAAGTAAAAAAGCAATAGCCCCGAAGGTGATTACTGGCGCACCAACAAATGCTACCATTAGCTGGGGCATTGCTTTGTTGATGACCCCGAGAGTCAGGTTGTAGAGAACGGAAAGGACCACAAAAGGAGCCGCCAGGGTAAATGCGAGGGCAAAACATTTTGCGATTTGTGCGCTTCCGGCCTCTGCAATATCGGCCGGGATAGGAAACTGCAAAGCCGGGAGTATGTCATATGAGAGCAATAAAAAGGCAGCGGCCTTTACGTGAAATCCCGTTACCATCAAGAGAGCCAGAGCTGCAATTGCTAGTATGTTGCCGACTGCTGGCAAAGGGTCCAAACCGGATTGTCCTAACAATTGGGATAAAGAGGTTGATTGAGCTGCAATTGCGCCGGCGGTTTGGATCGCTAGAGTAAATGTTCTCAGCATGAGCCCCAGGAAAAGCCCAGACAGTGTTTCTGTTGCTAGGGCTCTCAGAAAGAAAAACAAATTTGGATCAGGTATTGCGAGCTCCGTCGATATGGCCGGAGCGACTGTAACAGTGAGTAACAAGGCAACAATGAGCCTAATACGTGTAGAAATCATTTGCTCGCCGAACGCGGGCATCACGGAAACCGCAGCGGCGACCCTCAGGAAGACAATAAGAGAAACCCACATTGAATGGGATAGACTTTCCACAAGCGGCAAAAGGTTGGTCACGCCGCGACCACCCCTACAAGCGTCGGCTTGGCCTCCACACCGATTTCTTCAAATGACATCACAGGGTTTGTAATACCCTTTGCCGCCATAACAGTTCGGATGAAGCGGCGGCGCCGGGCGGATGTTACGACAGCGGGCAATACTCCTCGGCTTCCCGCTTCCCCGATTTGCTCGGCGAGACCATTTGTTAGTGCTTCAAAGCGGTCCGGCGGCAAAGCCACATCCAGCGCACCTTGTCCGCCGTCAATTTGGTAGGTTGTAAAGGTTTCTTCCCACTCAGGAGCCAGCTGGATTAAAGGAATTGACCCGTCCTCACGTCGCATACCAGCAACCAGTTGAAAGCCCATTCTCTGACGAACGTGCTCACAAATCAGGTCGGGTCTGGTTTGTTGGCCGCGCATTTCGGAAATGGCTTCTAGAATGAGGGGAAGGTTTCTAACGGAAACTTGTTCATCTAAAAGCAACCGGAGCACTTGGTGTAACGTATCTATTTGAACTTTTTCGGGGATCAATTCATCTATCAATTTCCGGTTCGCATCTGCGCGACCTGAGTTGGTCAGATTGACCATTTCATCTAGTAGACGCCGCAGAGACTTGAGGGTCAGTAAGCGACCGAAATTCCTACGAATAACTTCAAGTAGATGGGTGGCCAGCACCTCGGCCGGGGACACAATTGTAACACCGGTGATTGAGGCTCGCTCTTGATCTTCTGGCCGAATCCAGCGGGCGGGTGCTCCATAAACAGGCTCAGTAACATCCTCACCACTCGGTAGGGCATTGTTGCCCTCTGGAACGAGCGCAAGTACTAAATCCGAGTTCAAAACTCCTCTCGCCATTTCTACGCCATGGATTCTGATAACGTAGGTACCAACTGGTAGCGCGGATGCATCGGTGAGGCGTATCTCTGGTAAAATCAAACCAAAAGTTGACGCAATGTGGTTTCGCATATTGGCGATACGCACATCCAGTCCGGTCCCGGGGTCCAGTGCCATATTGACGAGATCCGGTGCAAACTCGACATGAATGTCGTCCAAATCCAAGACGTCTCCCATTGGTCGGATTGTAGGTTCAACCGGTTCGTTTTCTACCTCATTTGTCTCTTCTTCGGTGTTTTTCTGAGACAGCCACCAAGCCGCCCCACCAAGTAGACATGCCCCTGCAATGAATGGAACAAAAGGCAATCCAGGGACCAAGGCGAAAAGTGCCATTAGTACCGCTACAGTTGCTAGTGCCGCAGGGTGACGCCCAAGTTGGTTCGCCACGGCAACATCCGCCGCAACATTGGATCCCCCACGGGCCAGCAACAAGCCGGCAGCAATAGAAATAATGACCGCGGGAATTTGGGAAACTAGACCGTCGCCGACTGTTAGAATAGCATAGGTTTCCATGGCGCTGCCCAGGGGCATGCCATGAACTACAACTCCCATGATCATTCCCATTACCAGGTTAAGCCCCGTAATCAACAAGCCAGCGACCGCATCGCCTTTCACAAATTTCGAGGCACCATCCAAGGAGCCAAAAAACGTTGTCTCTTGCTGTTCAGTATCGCGTCGCTGTTTTGCCTCAGCATGATCGATTGCCCCAGCAGACATGTCGGCGTCGATAGCAAGTTGCTTGCCAGGCATAGCATCAAGGGCAAACCTTGCGGAGACCTCGGCCATTCGTGCAGAACCCTTTGTGATGACGGCGAAGTTTACGATCATCAGGACGCCAAAAACCACAAGGCCAAGGAAAACACTTCCGCCCATGACGAAGTTAGCGAAACCTTGAATGACTTCGCCGGCTGCATGAGTTCCTGTGTGCCCTTCACCGATAATCAGTTTTGTGGAGCTAACATTGAGTGAGAGACGCAGCATAAGAGATGTTAGTAGAATGGTCGGGAATGCCGAAAAATCGAGCGGTCTCTCAATAAAAAGAGTGACGGTGAAGATAAGAATCGCAAGCCCAAAGGAAGCGGCAAGACCGACATCCAATACCCAGGAAGGCATTGGAAGGATCATCATGACGATGACGGCCATCAAGGCCAACGACATGAGGATTGTTGGATTGAACAGAGACGAAGACTTAGGTTTCATATTCAACCTTCAGGCCATGTGTTCTTGGGAAGGAAGGGTCAAGGCGGTCGCTACTGCATTGGAAGTTGCAATCAAACGTCCTTGGGGTGCCTTTTCCGTAGATACTTCGTTTGCTAACCATTTTGTCGCTCCCAGCTCTCTGCTCTGACAGGCTAGAAGGCAGCAGTTTATTTTTAGTAAGTTTTTTTCTAAATTTTTTTGGCGCGCATTGAGAGGTCAACCGCTTATGAGACAGCCTTTCAGGGCGTTACTGGACGCTGATTGAAAACACGCCAAAGGACAATCTAATGAAGTAATCGAAGTTCGGCCAAGCTCCGATTATTGGTAGTTTGACCTGCAAACCCCTTGGCGTTCGACCGAAAGCGCACCGGACCAGACCATGTCTTCAATCCAGATGAAACCTAGCTTTTGGGCCCGGGCTATGTGGCATGGGAGAATGCTTGTGTATTTTTAGACAGACACAATTGGGTGAATGCTAAGAATCCTGACGCGCGATTTCGGTGACCAGAACGTCGGATAAATCGCTTCCAAGAACGGGCTTTGCGGCTTCTAGGAGGGCAGTTCGCAAAATACTCATGCGGTCGTTGCTTGTAAAAGTTCCTTCAAAACCGCCAATGTTTGCATGATCAAAAAGGACTTGCAGGAAAACATCCCTCAGTTTGGGCTCTCTTGCATAAACCACTTCAGTGGTCCCAGACGCGACTTCGACACTCAATGAAGCAACAACAAGTGCCTTGACACGATCTGGCCCGACAACGGGGATGACAAACTGATTGTTCAGTTTGACATACTCACGCCCTTCGGCGGGCCCATCATTTTGCGTATCAGGGCTTTCGTGTTTAACTTCCTCTGTAGGCACAACACAGTCGGCAGCAGCATGAACGTCTTCTGCAGTTGGTTCGGGCATCAAGAAGAGGCCCGCACCAACGCCTGCACCAGTTCCGAGCAGAGCCAAAATAATTGGTAAAAGCTTGCGCATGTTGCCTCCTTAGAAGGGTAAAACGACGTCCAGAACTTGCTGGCCGATACGAGGTTGTTGCATGTCACTGATCTGGCCGCGGCCCCCGTATGAAATACGAGCACTGGCAATTTTGTCGTAGGTGATCTCGTTTTGACGCGAGATGTCTTCTGGGCGGACATAGCCAGAAACCAGGAGCTCACGCATTTCAAAGTTAACACGAACTTCTTGAGCACCTTCAATCGCGAGAATACCATTGGGTAAAACGTCTGTTATCGTTGCTGCGATCCGGAGTGTTAGAGTTTCGCTGCGTTTAACAGAGCCGCTTCCATTGGATTTACTGCTGCTTCCTAAATCGACGGCGTTGTCCAAGCTTGCACCGTCAGTGATGCCCTGGTTTATCCTCTGAGGAATTCCAAAAAATTGAGGAATTTCGAGACTTTCAGATCCAGACCTCGAACGATTTGTACTATTCGAAATTTCGGCACTTTCGTCAATTTCGATGACTACAGTCATAATATCACCGCGTTTTATAGCCCGTCGGTCACCCAACAATGAGGTTTGTCCGCCGCTCCACAACGAGGCCGCTTCTGACTTTCGGTTCAAGGGTGCGGCGTCAGGGATTCCAGACGCGATCATAGCGACACGTTCAGGGCTCTGGGTCGGTGGTGTAAAATCTGGGGGCTTGCCTATATGATTCATACGTCCGCACGCCGACACAAGCAAAATCAAAGCAAGAAGGCTGATAGGTCTCACAATATTGTCCTTAATTGGTTACCAATACAGAACCGTTTTCGGCAACAGTGCCAAAAAGTACCGTCTTGGAATCTGTATTCATGACGCGGATACGCTCTCCGGCTCCAGCGCGGGCCAAGGCTCGGCCCTCTGCCGCGATTCTCAAACCGCCCAGTGAAAAAATAAGCTCAACCATTTGATTCCGTTCAACCAGTGCCGGGCGTCCAACTTGACCGAACATCACCGCGCGCCCGGGGTAAATTGCGACCCGCGCCTCTTGTCCAATGACTTCTCCGAGGAATGCATAGGCCCCGTCGACGTCCGCAGGTTCCGACCGAACATCTTCTGCAGTAATGAGTTGTTGTGGGCGTATTGATCTTGTCGCGACGATGGTGTCCGCCGCGACTTGGCTGGCCAACAACGGCAATATGGCGAACAGAGTTTTCATTAGCGCACCTGGCTGGTTGCGCTCAGCATTTGGTCGGCTGCTGAAATGACTTTGGAGTTAAGCTCGTATCCGCGCTGGGCTTCGATCAGATCAGTGATCTCCCGAACGGCATCGACTGAGCTGTCTTCCAAGTATCCTTGGCGCAACGAGCCCAATCCATCTTGGCCGGGTGTTGTTTGTATGGCCGGACCAGAGGCCTCAGTTTCGGTGAACATATTGGAGCCAATCGCTTCGAGGCCCTTTGGGTTGGTAAAGCCGGACATGGTAAATTGCCCCAATAGTTGCGCTTCCGCGTCTGCAGCGAAATAGGCAAAAACTTCTCCCTCGGGGTTGATCGAGACGCTTAGCGCATCGGATGGGATGACGATTTCAGGTGAAACCGGGAAGCCATCGGACGTGACAATCAAACCCTCGCCAGTTCGTTTTAGACCACCATCTCGGGTGTACGCTGTTTGGCCTGAGGGAAGAGTCACTTCGAGATATCCGGCCCCCTCAATGGCGACATCCAAGTCACCCCCAGTTGCGGACAAAGACCCCTGAGACAGCTGCACAGAGACTGCGGAGGGTCGGACGCCAAGTCCAAGCTGAATTCCTGTTGGCAAGACTGTGCCGTCCGAAGCATTAACTGTGCCGGCTCGAGTCATTTGTTGGTAGTGCAAGTCGGCGAACTCGGCTCGACGCGGGTTGTAGCCCGTCGTGCTCATGTTTGAGAGGTTGTTGGAAATAACCTCGACCCGCATTTGTTGGGCGCTCATGCCCGTTGCAGCAATTTTCAACGCTCGCATATCTGCCTCCTTATTTGATGAATGCCTTCAGAGCGGATCTGACCCGCTCATCTTCTCTTTCCATGAAGCTTTGGCCCAATTCATAGGCGCGCTGGACTTCGACCATACGTGCAACCTGAAGGATTGGATCCACATTGGACGCTTCAACAAAACCTTGCATTACCCGTGGGTTTTCAAGTGGTTCAAAACCTTCGTCAGCGCGGAACAAGACCCCGCCCTCGCGCACCATTTGGCGTTCGTCCAATGGGCGGACAACGCCGATCTGGCCGATGGCGCGACCAGCGCTGCTAAGGGTGCCATCCCGCCCAATCGCAAGATCGTCAGATTGAGGTGGAACAAAAACTGGCGTTCCGCCAGCATCGAGAACCGGATAACCATCCGGCGTCACCAATGTTCCTTCTGCGCTTGGGGAGAACGCTCCGGCGCGGGTAAGGCGCGGGCCGTCTGGGGCTTGGATTAAAAAGAATCCGTCGCCCTCGATTGCCATATCAAAGGTGCCGCCCGTTTGCTCGAGGGTCCCTTGAACATAGGATGTGTTGCGAACCCGTGCAGATGCCATAGCAACGCCGGAAACACCGTCTCCTTCCGCGACATATTCTGAGAAGATAACGCCTTCTTGGCGAAAGCCACTGGTATTGGCATTGGCGATGTTGTTCGCGATCACCTGCATTTCACGCATCAAGCCAGTTTGGCGCGATAGTGTTGTATAGCCTGCGGTTTCCATTTTAACCTCCGGTGATGATCGGGATGATCTGGTTCTGAAAGAAATCCACCAACGTGCGTGTCATGAAGCTCATCGAAATCCAAAACACGGCGACGATGGCGAGAAGCTTTGGTACAAACGTTAGGGTCATTTCTTGGATTGACGTCAGAGCCTGAAACAACCCAACTCCGACGCCTGCAACCAATGCGGCTGACAAAATCGGGATTGAGGTGATGGTGGCCACCCAAAGGCCTTGGCGTAGAGTGTCAAAAAAAATGGCTTCAGTTAACATCGGTCAAACTGGCATTCGAAGAATTTCTTGATAGGCTTCGACAACCTTGTCACGCACTGCAACGACGGTTTCGACGGCTAATTCAGATTGGGCCAATGCCTCAACCAACGCATGTGGATCGGCATCGCCGACCATTGTACCCTGAGAGGCTGCCTCTGCTTGACGCAGTGTACTGGCAAATTCATCGGCAAATTTTGAAAACTGAGCTTCAGCAAGCGCCGGGGCTTCGGGTTTCGGTTCCATTGCTGGCATGGATGCTGCATATTTCTGAGCAGCAAAAAGTGATCGGACGTCCATTCTGGCCTCCTGTTTTAAATTAAAGATTATCGACGCAATAAATCCATCAACCCAGTCGACATTTGACGTGTTTGGTCAAACATCTTGAGGTTGGCTTCATAGCTGCGCTGGGCTTCTCTTGCGTCGGCGATTTCGATTATCAAATCGACGTTGGAGCCTTCATAATGGCCACTCGCATCAGACAATGGGTGCGATGGATCATGGATTCGCGCCAAGTCGGATTTGTCCAAATTAGGTTTTCCTGCTTGAACGCGCGCCAATTGGGAACCGGCCTGTTCAATCTCGAAGGGAATGGTTTTCCTGCGATATCCAGGCGTGTCGGCGTTGGCGATGTTTTCTGAGACAATGCGCAATCTATTTGCTTGCGCGCGCAAGCCGCTTGATGTGACGGATAGGGCGTCCGAAAAAGCACTCATATTCAGCTCCTTACTTGTTACCGGCCAAGGCTGGTTCGCAAAACGGACAGACTGCTACGGTAGATTGCAATCGCCTTGTCGTGGTGGCGTTTCGCTTCAACAGCCTTGACCATTTCTTCTTCGAGAGAGACGGTGTTACCGTTAGGATCCAATGCGGATTTGACTATTGAGCCATCAACACTGCGATCCGACTGTCCGTGTAAATGTGACGTCCGGGTAGCTTTCTGACTGGTTAAAGCACTGCGCAAAGTATCTTGAAATTTAGGCATTTCACGTGCGCGATAACCGGGTGTGTCGGCATTGGCGATATTTTGCGAACTCAAAGCTTGCTGGTTACCAGCATGCTTTGCCATGGCCATCGCCGTTCTAAAGATGTCCAAGTTTTGGAACATCGGGGCTTCTCCCTCGATTTGTTTCAACCAAGGCTTAACCCTGATTCCTTTAGAAACAGTTTGCAGAGAAATGAATGGAGTGACCGATGGAAGAAGACATTGCCGGCCTTCGGGCCAGAATCGCACAGATGCAACCAGTCAAGGCCGTGGGTCGTGTTCAGGAGGTAGATGGAACAACCATCTGGGTAAAGGGGTTGGCAGAGGATGCATGTATCGGTGATCGTTTGCGCCTCATACGACCCGAAGGAGAGCTGGGTGGAGAAGCACTCAGAATCCGGGATGATCTTGTCGCAATGTTGCCAGATGAGGCAGCAGACGGCGTATCCAAAGGCGATCGTGTTGCCGTGCTGGGCCCTCCAACCTTGGCGCCCTGTGATAGTTGGATTGGGCGTGTTATTGATGCGTACGGTCGGCCCCTAGATGGAGCTCCGTTAGGCCCTGGGCCCCGTCGCAGGCCCTTTAGAGCCAGTCCGCCTCCTGCAGCAGCTAGGCGCCAACTGGGCGATCGCCTTGCTACTGGCTTGTCCATTTTCGATACTCTGTTGCCAATTGTTAAAGGTCAAAGAGTCGGCCTTTTTGCGGGATCTGGTGTTGGCAAATCTCGATTGCTGGCCCAATTGGCGCAGGGTGTGCAAGCAGATGTTGTTGTACTGGCTTTGGTGGGGGAGCGCGGAAGAGAGGTTTTAGATTTTGTTAGCAACGTCCTGGGGCCGGAAGGCATGGCGAGAAGCGTTGTCGTGGCGGCAACATCCGACCGATCACCGCTTGAACGACGCCGTTGCCCGCTAGCGGCCATGACCATAGCTGAGCATTTCCGTGATCAAGGTCTACACGTTCTATATTTAGCTGATTCTATAACTCGTTTCGCGGAAGCTCACCGCGAAGTTGCTATCGCGTCAGGCGAACTTCCTGCCCTTCGCGGGCACCCGCCGTCTGTCGCGCATCAAATAATGCGGTTGGCGGAACGTGCTGGACCTGGAGTTTCTGATGCCGGTGACATCACCGCAATTTTCAGTGTTCTAGTCGCTGGTTCGGATATGGATGAACCGGTTGCTGACATTCTCCGTGGTGTCCTTGATGGACATGTTGTTATGGATAGGCAAATTGCGGAACGAGGTCGCTACCCTGCAATTGATCTGCTGCGCTCAGTATCCAGAAGTCTTCCCGAGGCTGCTGACTATAAGGAGAATGAGATAATCAGCCAGGTTCGACAGCTACTAGGGGCATACGCGAAATCTGAAACGATGATCCGGGCCGGTTTGTACAGTGATGGGGAGGACCCGGTATTGGATCAAGCAATTCGGGCCTGGCCAGAAATAGACAAGTTTCTAGCCGAAAAATCTCCAAACGGACCTACGGCGTCGTTTCAAAAGTTGCAGCTTATTCTTCGAAGGGCCAATATTTCTCCCGCAAAGCGACCACAACAAAGATCAATAGTACAAAGTCAGTAGGGGGAGCTCCCCCCACTGCAAATTTCTAGCCGAAAAGAGAGGTTCGGGGAATTTGCTGGAGCAACGTTACTGCCACTTGATTCGAAGATGACGCCGAGAAATTTTTAATTTGGCTTTGGAGCAGATAGGTTTGAACAATTTTGTCCATTACTTCGGGATCAGAGAGTTGATCTATCTCACTTACACCAAACCGAGATTGCGTCTTGTCGCGCAGTGTCTCCAACTGTTTGTCCAAATCTAGTTGGGCAAAGCTGCTCGGTAGGCCAAGAGCCGTTTCAAATACAGTTCTGATTGGCGTGGTCCCCATAACACGAAACCATTTCGTGTCATCTGTTCCGTCAGAACCGGCTATTTCCGGAAGGTTGCGTTCGAAATTCATGGATAACCGTAGAGTTTCATCTTGGTTTCCTACGGAAATCTCAAACTCTTGTGCCCGGTATTTTGTCAAAATCTCATTTGGAAAACCGCTTAGAGACGTCCGTGAGCCTAGCGGCGAGTCGAACGCAAAAGCCTTGGTCAATGATTTATAACGCTCATCGGCCATTCTATTTGCGAGTGACCCGGAATCTGAAATCCCTTCTTCCAATATCTTTTTTATAAAGAACTTGTTGTCCAAGTCATCTTGTAGCCCGAATGCACCGAGCGCAACTTTTAGCAAGCGTCGATCGGAAACTAAGTCTTCTGCGGTCTTGATATTCGCGATATTGGACTCGAAGTATTCAGTATCGCGAGATAACTCTGCACCACTATTAAAAACGCTCTTCTGTGATGCTTCGGTTGACTTAAGAAACTGCCAACCTACTAGTCCGGACCCAACTATTACAGGTTGAAAACTCATAGCTGTCTCGCGGCCAGAAGCCGATCCTCACGTGGAATTAATGAACGCAGCGCTTTTAGGCATTGGTAGAATTGATCTCCCAACAACGCTTCGGTTGCTTGAGAAAGAAGGCGCCTACTGTCAGAATCAACCAAAATGTGGCTCAGTTCTTCTATGCGTGGTAGCAATTGTTGGCGGGCGTCAACGACATCTGTGTCACCAGTAAGAATCAACTGGGCCGAATAGCACAATCGGCGCACAGGTGTTTTTGCGTCATCAGGATGAATTGCATCACGCAGCCTTAAAACATTTGCATTTGGGGTTATAATTGACAAACGACTACGTCTGTCACCGTTTTCAATGACGGCGCCATTGATAAGAACGCGTTCACGGGGTCCCAGTTTTAGTACCAGTCCGCTCATTGTTTTTTCCTCCGACCGCTCAGCCCCTTGAGGATGGCTGCGTTTATTTCCAATAATGGTGCAAGACGTGCTTTTCGTGCGAGAACTTTGCCCGTGTGTTGTTGAACGAATTCAGCAAGATAAAATATTTGTGCACGCAATTCCTGAGGCAGGGCATTGTCCGTGTCTGCCACATCGACAGCTAGAGTTGTCCACAGTCGTTGATTGTCGGACAGTGCTTCAACCAGCTTGGGATAAGATCTTGGACCGGCTTCAGCGGATGATTTTATTCGATGCGTTACCCGCGCTATCAATTCGTATTCTGTACCGCGAGGCGTTTGCGTGGTTCGTGCGTTTTGCGAGTAGCCTCGGTGGGCTAAGGACTGGGCGTTCACTTCATAACCTTCTGGCTTGAATGATCAGGATATTAATGAAGGAAGGCCGGTATTGATCCGGCCTTCCGAGTTCCGAGTTAACGGAAGAGAGACAACAGCTGCTGCGGTGCTTGGTTGGCAATCGACAGGGCTTGAACGCCTAGTTGTTGCTGAACTTGCAACGCCTGAAGACGTGCAGATGTTTCTTCCATATCTGCATCAACAAGAGAGCCAATGCCGGATTTCAAAGCATCGGTTAGCCCAGAGATAAAGTCTGACTGAGTTTCGATACGGCCTTGAACAGAACCAAAGTTGGCTGCCGAGTCCACGGCGGTTTGGATAAACCCTTCAATTGCGGTCAGAGCAGAATCAACACCCTCTTGGGTTGTCACATCAAGCGATGCAAGTTCGCCTAAACCACCACCGATACTGGTACCCGTAGCCAGGTAAGTGTCAGCCCGCAATGTGATGTCATTGCCTGTCGATGTCGTGTTGGAAACCGTAACCGCACCCGTCGAAGAATTGAACGACATGGACAGGTCGTCAGATGACAGACCTTCGCCAGCAATATGTGTCTGGAGCGAGTTGTTCAAGTTGTCAAAAACATCCTGAGCGGTGTCACCTTCACGAGCAACATACATGATTTCAGAAGGGCGCCCCGTTGCCGAACTGGTGTTCGCTGAGGAAAAGTCACCTGCACCGCTGGACAGCGAGATGGAATACCCTACTCCAGCTGCGACTTCAGATGTGACAATTGTAAAGTCAGTGGTATCAACGCCCGCAAGTGCATCAGTAGCGCCAGCGGCTGTACCAGACATGTGCACGCCACCTGTCGCCTGCGCGCCTCCCGTGATTGTAGCAGCGGTTGTACCGAGGTCCTGCTTTGAAACAGAAATATCGGACGCAGAGACGCCTGTTGACGAACGATCAAGAGAGGCCAGAACGTTGATAGTGTCTGAACCTGCTGTTGTCTCCTTGTTGTCCAGCAAGTTCAGGCCATTGAACTGAGCTGCACCAACAACTGCCCCGATTTGGTCTCGTAGTGCGGAAATATCTGTTTGAATCTTGTCTCGGTCGACGTTTTCTTCTTGGGCGGCAACAATTTTCCCTTTGATGTCCGTCAAAAGATCCGTCACAGTTTCGGAAGCTTGGCGAGCAACTGCAACGGTAGACTGGCCTAGGTTAAGACTGTCGGAAATGCCTTTGAACCCTTTGACGTCCGCTTCCATTACCTTGGAGATGGCCCAAACGGCGGAATTATCTTTGGCGTTTGCAACAGACTTACCTGTCGAGATTTTCGACTGGGTATCAGCCATGTTCGAGTTAATAGATTTTAGGGTTTGCAGCGCAACCATTGCGCCGTTATTCGTCAGGATACTAGACATTTGTATCATCCTTTGATTGGTCAGCGCTTTGCGCTGGTTACGTTTGCCGAAACCGGCATTTCAACGTCTTTCTGACGGATGCAGACCCATCTTAGCGGACTGCGCCACCTTGCACGGTGCGAAGGAATCTAAGCGAGGAAGGGTCGGCTATTACCCCTCCTCGCCCCAGTATTTAGCGGAAGAGAGACAACAGCTGTTGTGGTGCCTGGTTCGCGATTGACAGTGCTTGAACACCAAGCTGTTGCTGAACTTGAAGCGCCTGCAGGCGTGCCGAGGTTTCTTCCATATCGGCATCAACAAGCGAGCCAATACCTGATTTCAAGGCGTCAGTCAGACCGGAGATAAAATCGGATTGAGTTTCGATGCGCCCTTGGACGGAACCGAAGTTTGCGGCCGCATCAACGGATGTCTGAATCAAGCCTTCCACACGGATCAGTGCTTCATCAACACCGGCCTGAGTAGTGACATCAATATCAGCAAGATTGGCCAGTCCACCACCGACGGTACCGTCGCTTTCACCTGATGCTGCCGATTGGAAAACATCAGCAGTTGCAACTGTGATTGAAGCGCCAGAATTATTGGTCATTTCAATTTGACCAGTCGTGGCATTGGTTGCAAATGACACGTCAATCTCATCGATGGCAGCTTGTTCGTTAAGTGCATCGACCATTTTATTGGTAACGTCACCAAGAGTGTCGCCATCGCGTGCCACATACTGAACAGGATCGGAGAATGTTAAACCACCGGCCACGACTTCATAAGACATACCTGCTTCTGGAGTGCCAGTGAAGGTAATTGCCAACGCGGTCGCACCATCGGCAATGGCACTGTTGGAACCACCAGTGTTTGTTGTACGGGTACCTGCTGTTTGAGCAGTTGACCCCAAGTCCTGTTTCGCAACACTGATGTCCGAAGCTGCAACGCCTGAAGATGATCGATCAAGTGACGCCAGAACATTGATCGATCCTGAGCCGGCAGAAGAACCTGTGTTTTCAAGTAGGTTTAAACCATTGAATTGCGCGGCTCCTACAACAGCCCCAATCTGGTCACGAAGAGCGTCGATATCAGTTTGGATCTTGTCGCGGTCAACGTTTTCTTCTTGAGCGGCAACGATCTTCCCTTTGATATCTGTTAGCAGATCGGTAACAGTCTCAGACGCTTGCCGTGCAACCGCAACGGTCGATTGACCAAGGTTTAGGCTGTCCGAAATACCCTTGAAGCCTTTGACGTCTGCTTCCATCACTTTCGAGATGGCCCAAACTGCAGAGTTGTCTTTGGCGTTTGCAACCGACTTACCGGTCGAGATTTTCGACTGTGTATCGGCCATATTCGAGTTGATTGACTTTAGAGTCTGCAGCGCCACCATGGCGCCGTTGTTCGTCAGGATGCTAGACATTTAAAAAGTCCCTAGTTTTTAAAAGCGCTTTTGCGCCGGTTGCATTTGCCGCGAGCGGCACCTCTGACGTCTTTCTGACGGTTGCAGCCATGGGCATATCCAAGCTGCGCCACCTTGTTTTGGTGCAGGGTCAATTTGAACCGGGATTACTAACGGAGGCCTAAGAACACTTGCAAAGATCCGTAGGATTTGAGGTAAATCTTCATGCTCTGCGCTCAAGTTTCTTTTCTTGAGGCGCATCAATTGTCATTCGACGACCATAAGCGTCATAGGTATCCATTGACCGGCGCACGCGTTGCAAATCTCCCAATCGGGATGCAACATTGCGTATTCCAGCCAATGCTTGATCAAATAATTCTTGATTGCGACGCATACCGTCCTGAAGTGGTGCTAGTTCTTGGGGGGAAATTTTTTGCTCGGTTAGCTTGTCTGCCAGAGCTTCTTTTATTTCTAGCAATTCGGCGATTTGATCAAAATCACCAGCAAGAAGAGCCGCACGCTCAGCTTGTAAAAGTAGCTCAAGCTGCTCAGTTAGTACTACATCAGTCATTCATTCTCTCCTTCAGTGCATCAAAAATCGACTCAGCCAACCCTATGCCTCCGCTTTTTGCCATTTCGCGAGCCTGCTCCATCCGCATAAATGAAGCGAATTGGTCTTCTCCTGCACCTCCTCCGAACCCTTCGGGTGTCTTTCCAATTCCAGCAGATTTAAGCATTTCAGCCAGAAAATTCGCCTCAAGCTCTTGTGCAGCCTTCTTTAAGCTTTGATCTTGGCTTGAAAGAGTTGCCGGTAGTGCGGAATGTATTTCCATCGCAAATTACTCCAATTCGACTCACTTGATTGACTTTGAGCAGAACGCGGTAAAGAACCAGTAAGGAAGTTTGGTTTAGAACGTGAGCAAGGAAGAATTCCCGGAGCTCACATGCTTACACAATTGACTAGCCTTTTAGGGCTCACCCAAACTCCTGAGAACGCACAGGGCAAAGAACGCGTTGGCGTGGATATCGATTTCGCGCAAGTGTTTTCCAGCCTTGAGGAAGATGCGGGTTCTGATGATGGTGATTTACTCACGGCATCGGAGGAGGGTTCAAGTGACGAAAAGGTCGCAGAACCTTCTGAAAACATTGAGTTAAGTGAAGAATCTTCTGGTGACGGGGAACGTGTTGAAGATCATGTTGCTATTGATGCAGCCTCAAGGGTAGATGGCGATGACTTCGAAGCCCTAGTACTATCCGAACATGGGGTTTCCGCTGTTGTGGATAGAGATTTCGATCCTACGGCGGTTCGGACTGCGCCGATTCCCAGAACCGAGCCTGATTCGCGGAGCGTTACCAGAAACGCCTCAGCGGATGAAAAGGGTTATCAAGAAACTGAAACTACACCGTTTGAGGTTTCGGACAACCACAAGTTCACCTCTATTAACCAAGAAGTTGGGCGGATTGACAAAATACCCGATGCGCGTGAGGAAAACCTATCCAATCTACCTCAGACTGTTGGCAAACTTCGGTTTCAGGCCGATGTTTCTGCTACTCAAATGGCTCAGTCCCCAATTCTCAAATCAGGGGAGGACCAAAAGTCAATTCCGATGACGCCCTGGGTTCCAAATAGTGATGAGAAGGAAGATTTTCTCGTACCGTTTTTTTCCAACAGGAAAGCGGCACCTGTTTTGCCAGTAAATGAAGATTTGCATGAAAAAATTGGAGTAGATGTCTCTCAAGACCAGAAAATATTGTCAATTGAATCGCAGGGTGAGCGAGAATTTTCCCAAGCAAACTCTACACAAAAAACAGAACGCATTGATACACTACCTGCGATTCCCGACGTTGGAGAGAACGCGCCTATTCTTGAACGTCCTTCTGCGAAAGCTCAAGAAAACACATCCCACTTAGGGAACACTCGGTCACAGGACATTGGACCGATCACGCCGGTTTCAGGAGGAAATACGTCTATTTCTGAGCCAATAGTGACCCGAACGACTTTTCTGGATAGTGGTGTTCGACAGGTGATTCCGACTTTCACCAGCGATGAAATTCGGCTTGATCAAGGAGGTGATTTGCCTGCAGCGTCGGCTGGAGAATCTAAGGTATTAAAGGTGAATGTCGGCAGCAGCGACTTGCGGCCTTCAGGTTTGAATATGGTTTTTCCGACAGAGGCTCAAGGCGAGACACCCTCTAGACAAAAAGTCGATCTGGGTGCTTTGCCTGAAAAAATGGGAATAAGCGAAACTCTAGCCGATCCGGAGCAGAAGTTCGAAATAAATCAAGTTTTTTCAAGAAATACATCTGGGAAAGAACCACAATCTCAAGCGCCTGTTCCCGCACCTGTTTCGCAGATAGAAACATCCCAACCTAAAAAGGCCGGGATAACGGTTGAACAGCCCGCCCATAGGCCCAGTGCAACAAAAAGCATTCAAATACCAATGACAATGTCTCATCCAAGTGAGACGAAACCCCAAAAGGACGTTTTGGAAATAACTCGACCATCGGAGCAACCGAGGAGACGGGTTATTGAAGGAAATAGTATTGAGATTTTCCCAATCCGTCGAAAACCGGAAAAACTGATGGTTTCTGACGGCGAAGTTGAAACAAAGCCCCCATTTTTAGTTGGGAAAAATGTTTCATCAGACAAAACCTCTGAGGTAATTCAGGTTTTAGCCAAAGATGCTCTGCGGTCCGAGATTGAGGCAAAACATGAAATAGGTCTCATTGACGATTCAATTGATGAAAATCCAAAAACTGCCACCATTGATGAACGGGAGGTCAGAGAAGAAGCACCCAAAGTATTGTCGAACGGAACAGCACCAACTGCGGTTCCTTTTGCTGGCAATTTGGAAAAAGCAGCGCTTCCTGATGTTCGCGAAAAAAATACAATCAAGCCAAATCAAAGTATCTCGGAAGCTCCTGATCAAAAACTTTTGAATCAGGTGCCTGTAAGTGTAAATCATCCGTTTTTGGTTGGCTTGGATGATGATGTAGATGGTGCAGAGTTTTCCGCTCTTTCTATGTCTTTGGAGCCTCGTCAGACGTCTTCGATCAGCCCTGGATCAAATCCATTGCCAGCTACGCGGCACGACGTCAGCCACATGATACGTCAAATAAGTGATGGTATCCAGAAGATGTCGGAAGGAGGTGTCGAGTTGCGCCTCAGCCCCGAAGAACTTGGGCCAGTCAGGATGCAGTTTTTCCAGAGCGAACAAGGGCTAAGCGTTCATATCGCAGCTGAAAGACCAGAAACACTTGACCTGATACGACGTCACATCGACCAACTGGCCAAAGATCTGGCTGAAAGCGGCTTTGATGCGGCCGGCTTTACCTTTGGTGAACAAGGCGCTCAGGGTGACCAAGACCAATTTGGAGCATCAGGCGGTGAGACTGGAATTGAAGATCAACCTCAACCGGATCAACCAGTTTCTGTCGTTCATGACGGCCTGGATATTAGAGTATAAGGACGTAAAATGACCGATATTAGTGCAATCCATTCGACATCTAATAGCTCTGCGGCTACGGCCAAGAACAGCTCAACAGCTAGCTCAGCAGATATGTTGAGTTCAGATTTTGAGACGTTTTTAAAGATGATGACGGCGCAGGTTCAAAACCAAGACCCTATGAATCCAATGGATTCCTCAGAATATGCATCTCAACTTGCCACGTTCTCGTCTGTTGAGCAGCAGGTTCTAACTAATGATTTGTTGAAAGAGATGGGAGATATGTTGGGGGGCAATGCGCTTCAACAATTTGGTAGCTGGGTTGGGATGGACGTTCTTGCTAGCGCGCCGGCTTACTATGCAGGGGAGCCCGTGCCCCTGAGACCAGAATTTGCGAATGGGGCCGAGAAAGCGACGCTCGTAGTTAGAAACTCGGACAATGAAATTGTCCAAAAGCTCGAGTTCCCAGTTGGCCAAGAGGAGGTGCTGTGGGCTGGAATCGATGATGCCGGAGTGCCTTTTCCTAACGGAATCTATCAATTTGAAGTCCAAAGCCACAAGGGAGGCGAGCTGCTAGACACGACTATCGCGTCACACTACGATTCTGTTGAAGAGGTCCGAAACCAAGGGTCAAGCGTCACCTTTACACTTTCAAGTGGAATTGAAGTCGCGCCTTCAGATGTAAGCGGTCTTCGCTCTGGCGTTTGAGGTTAGATGATTACTTGGAGTATCCCAAGTAAGCCAACGCTGATCATTCCCCCTAGCACGGTCCATCCTAGCCGTCCGACCCATGGACGGTTGGGATTGCGAAGGGCATCTTGAGTTTGGCGTATCAAAGCCTCTTCCACCAGCCCGGGAAGCCGGGGGCCAAATCGGGCCAAAACCCGTGCAGTTTTGGAGAAATCTCGCAGAACTGCTTTTGGTCCAATCGATTGCTTGATGTAATCTTCGACAACAGGCTGAGCGACTGTCCAGATGTTCATATTTGGATCAAGTGAGCGAGCGACCCCTTCAACTACAACCATGGTCCGTTGCAGCAATATCAACTCGGTACGCGTTTCCATTCCAAAACGTTCTGTTACTTCGAACAGGTAGGATAGCAGCTTACCCATGGAAATGCGGGTCGCATCCATGCCGAAAATTGGCTCTCCTACGGCGCGGAGCGCGCGTGCAAATTCATCAACATCCCGGTCTGGCGGCACATATCCAGCCTCAAAGTGGACCTGCGCAACCCGGTAATAATCGCGCCGAATAAAACCAAACAAAATTTCGGCATAAACTCGTCGCGTATATTCGTCGATATGTCCCATGATTCCAAAGTCATAGGCTATGATGTCGCCGTTTGCCGCAACCTTTAGGTTGCCTTGGTGCATATCCGCATGGAAATACCCGTCGCGCAAAGCGTGGTTGAGAAACAGTTGCAACACCCTCTCTGACAAGAGGACACGGTCCATTCCTGCGGCGTCTAACGCTGCATTATCGCCAAGTGGAAGTCCTTCGGCCCAGCTCATCGTCATGATACGCCGACCCGAATAACCCCACTTCACATCGGGCAACTGAAAACCGGTGTCTTCTGATGTGTTCGCGGCGAACTCGCTGGCGGCGGATGCTTCCAGTCGAAGGTCCAGTTCGCCATTCACCACGCCTTCGAAATGCTCAATGACTTCGGTTGGACGCAATCGGCGAGATGATGGTGAGAAAAATTCAATAAATCCAGCCGCAAAATAGAACGCATCGATATCCTTGCGAAAGGCTCGTTCGATGCCCGGTCGCAGGATTTTTACGGCAACCGTTTCCTGTGTTTCTGCCAATTTGGCCTTATGAACTTGCGCAATGGACGCTGCGGCAACGGGTTCGGAAAACTCGGAGAACACTTCCGACAACGGCTGATCAAGCTCCTGTTCGACTTGCTCTTTTGCTTCTTCAACAGAAAAGGCCGGTAGCTTGTCTTGAAGCACTCGAAGCTCTTGCGCCATCTCATCGCCCACAACATCCGGACGCGTAGATAGGATTTGACCAAACTTTATGTAAGCAGGGCCCAGTGCCGTTAACGCCCGGACAGCCGGAGGCATAGAAGGATCACCCTTTTCGCCGAGCCACTTGAAGGGCCAAGCCAAAACACGCGCCGTAATCCGCAGGGGTGCCGGTGTGTCGAAGGCGTCCAAAATCACGCCCATTGCTCCAGTTCGCTCAAACGTTGCTCCGGTACGGATCAGACGCCAAATATTATGAGGACCACGCATTTAGATCTTCCAGCCAGAATGGAGGCACGCAACGCCCATTGTTAAATTTCGATATTTGGCGTTTTCAAACCCTGCGGCACGTACCATGCTTAAAAATGTCTCTTGGTCAGGGAATTTTCTAATAGATTCAACTAGATATTGGTAGCTATCGCCGTCATTGGCGATGGCTTTTCCCATCTTGGGAATGATGTTGAACGAATAGAGGTCATAGACCTTTTGCATCATGTCGTTTGGAATTTGCGAGAACTCCAAAACCATCAAACGGCCACCGGGTTTCAGTACGCGGTAGGCCTCGTTTAACGCTTCTTGTGGGCGGACAACATTCCTGATGCCAAAGGAAATCGTATAAACGTCAAAGGTGTTGTCGGCAAAAGGCAAGGCCATCGCATCCCCAACCACCCAATCGAGACTGTCCCCCATGGCCCCCGCTTCGGCGCGCTGACGTCCTTCGATCAACATGGATTCGGTGATGTCGAGAACTGTCGAATGCCCATGGCCCGCACGTTTAAGAAACTTAAACGAAATATCTCCGGTCCCACCGGCCACATCGAGCAGTTTTTGACCCGGACGTGGGGCCAGCCAATCCATCATCGCGTCTTTCCAGATGCGGTGAATGCCAAAGGACATGGCGTCATTCATCACGTCATATTTTGAGGCCACCGAGGTGAATACGCCCTGCACCTTGCCGGCCTTTTCGCTCTCTGGAACATCGGTAAAACCGAAATGCGTGGTGTTGTCAGAAGTTTTAGTCATCATACTGGTCCGGTTTGGCCTCAATATCGTCACGACTGTCGTACAGAGGTGGGGAGCAAAGAACAAACAGTCAAATGAGCGCAAAGAGTTTTGAGTGTGACTTACGAATTTCCTGGTGTGTCGTTGAACGATCACTTGTTAGTTCTGTTCGCATTGCTTGTTCCTGTCGGCCTCATCTGGTTGAAGCACAAATCATTTGAGTGGATCGTCAAGAACGCTGGACGGGCCTCTATTGGGTTAACGTCCAAGGCCCAAAAAGTTAAAGTTCCCCATCAAACGGGAATAGGATCGCAGTCGGCGGTTCGGACTAAGCCACATGGTTTCCTTGGGGTTGGCGTTTTTTGCACAGTTTTTTTTGGCGGAGGGAGCGCTGTTTTATGGGCCAGTTCATGGCATGGGCTGGATACGGAATTGAAAGTGCTCGGGTCATTCGTGTTGTTCGTTGGCCTTACAGATGTTGGTGTATTTCTGCCTCTGGAAAGCGCCACTAGGATCACGTTTACCAAAGACCGCTTGTGGTACCGCAGCTTGATACGGCCAAGCTTTGACGCGCCCCTGTCCGACTTGCGGACTGTGAAACTAAATCGCTCTGGCTCGACGCAAGAAGCTACGCTTATTTTTCAAGACGGTAGGGTTATCAAAATGAACGCAGAATGGCTGGGGTTCAAACAGGCCGTAGAAATTTTGGCAGAAGGGACTACAGTTTCATATTCGTGATGTGATCGAAGAAACGGAACCCATGCCAGAACTGCCCGAAGTTGAAACAGTGCGTCGCGGTCTTGCGCCGTCGATGGAGGGGGCGGTGATTGCCCAAGCCCAAGTGAATCGCCCTGATTTACGCTGGCCCTTTCCCGCGAAAATGGCGGAACGCCTGACTGGGGCGCGGGTGGATCGTTTGCGGCGCAGGTCAAAATACATCCTTGCTGACCTATCGACCGGTGAAACCTTGTTGATCCATCTCGGTATGTCGGGGCGGATGCTTGTGTCAGGAGACCCGCTGGGCAGCTTTGCACATGATCACCCCGCAGCTCAAAAACATGACCATGTTGTTCTAGATTTCGACAATGGTGCTCGCGTTACATTCAACGATCCGCGCCGGTTTGGGGCGATGGATTTACTTGAGACCGCCACGGCCGATCAGCACAAATTGTTATCTGGGCTGGGGCCCGAACCGCTTGGCAATGATTTCAACGAATCCCACCTAGCCGGGGCGCTTAAAAATCGAAAACTGCCGATGAAATCTGCCTTGCTCGATCAAAAGATCGTTTCAGGACTTGGCAATATTTATGTGTGTGAAACGCTTTACCGTGGCAAAATGCACCCATCCCGGCGTGCTTGTGACGTTACGACACATGAGGTCGGAGAGCTTGTTCCGATCATTCGAAACGTGCTTTCCGAGGCGATCCAAGCGGGTGGTTCATCGCTCAAGGATTTTCGTCAAGCTGATGGAGAACTTGGATATTTTCAGCATAGCTTTGACGTCTATGGGCGTGAAGGCGAGCACTGCAAAGCACCCGTTTGTTCCGGTCAAATTGAACGAATCGTGCAATCGGGTCGGTCCTCTTTCTTTTGTCCAATTTGTCAAAGATAGCTTGAACCGGGGCGCAACAATGATAAGCCTGACGGTCTGAGGAAACGGACGGAGCCCGCACCCCATGGCCTATGAGACGATCGTCGTCGAAGTAGAAGACCACATCGCTACCATCAAATTGAATCGCCCTGATGCATTGAACGCGCTCAACACTCAGCTGTTGGGTGAGTTGACCGATGCCTTGGCGGACGCGGATGGCAACGACAAGGTACGCTGCATCATCATCACCGGTTCGGCCAAGGCGTTTGCTGCCGGAGCCGATATCAAGGAAATGTCCGAAAAGAGTTATGTCGACATGTTTATGTCGGACTTTTTCGGCAAAGAAGGCAATGCTGTTATCAGTACCCGCAAGCCGGTTATCGCGGCTGTCGCCGGATATGCGCTGGGCGGTGGATGCGAACTCGCTATGATGTGTGACTTCATCATCGCGGCTGATAACGCCAAGTTTGGTCAGCCAGAAATCAATCTGGGCGTCATTGCCGGGATCGGTGGATCGCAACGCCTTACACGCTTTATTGGTAAATCCAAAGCGATGGATATGAACCTGACCGGTCGCTTTATGGACGCCGAAGAGGCTGAGCGTTCAGGTTTGGTGAGCCGCGTTGTTCCCGTCAAGTCGCTGATGGAAGAGACGCGTTCGGCGGCTGAAAAGATTGCCGAAAAGTCGATGATCTCGGCAATGGCGGTCAAGGAAGCCGTGAACCGGTCTTATGAGACAACGTTGACCGAAGGGCTGTTGTACGAACGCCGTTTGTTCCATGCATTGTTTGCCACCGAAGATCAAAAAGAAGGCATGGCCGCCTTTATGGAAAAGCGCACGCCGCAGTTCCGAGATAGATAAGAGAAATGCAATATGACCGAAACAAAGGGTGTTTCGGTCATATTGCTATTGATAATTAGCAAGAAATTGGGCCTTTCCAAACCGTGATAGTTTGGCTATATGGCCCCCATACATGCGCGTGATGCCCGCTAAGGCAAGAATCGGACCGATGGAACTCCTCTGGGAAAATTCGGCTTTGTGTTGCTCACGCACTGGACAGATACAAAGATCAAGGACCGATCATCATGGCAAATTCGCCCCAAGCAAAAAAACGCGCCCGTCAGAATGAATCCCGTTTGGCTGTTAACAAAGCCCGTCGTTCGCGCATCCGCACTTTCCTTCGCGCTGTAGAAGAAGCAATCGAAACCGGTGACAAGGCTGCGGCCTCTGCTGCTTTGCAAGCGGCTCAACCTGAGCTGATGCGCGGCGTGACCAAAGGTGTTTTCCACAAGAATACCGCGTCCCGCAAGATGTCTCGTCTCGCTGCGCGTGTAAAAGCGTTGGGATAAAAATATCACGCATTTTGTGTGATTAAATTAAAGGCACCACTACATGTGGTGCCTTTTTTCGTTGGAATGCCAACATCTTTAACGTGTGGAGATTCTTTTTCGGGAATCCCTGAGTCAAGGCGTAAGATCGGTTGCTCGAAGCCGTCTTAGGTTGGTAATTTCCCCCTGCGAGTCACTTCGCAGGGGGGACAGGCTGCCGACTTTGGTCCGTGATCGTTGCACGGGTTTAGGGTCACTCATGCCGAAACCACTATGGTTTTGCAGAGTTTCAGGGGGTTACCTCTGGCCATGTCCAATACAGTAAACGAGTCTTTTTGACTCGGCCTTCGTGGGGATGCGAGGGACTGATTCAATGACTTCGAGGATTTCCTCGCAGCTCATGCCGCTGGCATGGGGTTGGTTGCCGTGTGCCCTCTGAAATGTGACGCGCCGCCGGAGTCACGACCGGTGAAGACAAGTCAGGAAGGAAACGGGGACAAATGACAAGAGAGCAATGGGGCGCGTTGCAAGAGCAGATTTGCAATACGATTGGGGAAAACAACTACAAAACCTGGATCAAGCCACTTTCTTTTGCGGGAATAAGTGACGGGGGCGTTGTTACCCTGCAAGCGCCGACAAGCTTTTTCGGCTCTTATGTATCACAGAATTTTGGCGACATGCTGCTGGCACAGCTGTCGACTGTTGCGCCAAATGCGCGCCGAATCTCTTATGATGTCGTTCAGGCGAACGAAGTTGCTCGGCACCCAAAAGACGCGGCAAAACCAGCTGAGCCGGAAGTCGCAGCGGCACCCAAAGAATTGCCGGGCGCTCCGCTCGACAGCCGCTTTACCTTTGACACCTTTGTGGTCGGAAAACCCAACGAACTCGCGCATGCTGCGGCGAAACGCGTTGCCGAAGGTGGCCCTGTTACGTTTAACCCGTTGTTTCTCTATGGTGGCGTTGGCTTGGGTAAGACCCACCTTATGCATGCAATCGCCCATGAGTTGAGCACTCGCAATCCGCATTTGACCGTTCTGTATTTGTCAGCGGAACAGTTCATGTACCGTTTTGTGCAAGCTTTGCGCGAACGTAAGATGATGGACTTCAAAGAGATGTTTCGCTCTGTCGACGTTCTTATGGTCGACGATGTTCAGTTCATCGCTGGAAAAGATTCGACGCAAGAAGAGTTTTTCCACACGTTCAACGCCCTTGTTGATCAAAACAAACAGATCATCATTTCCGCCGACCGAGCGCCCGATGAGATCAAAGATCTTGAAAACCGCATCCGCAGCCGCCTGCAATCCGGGCTTGTTGTTGACCTTCATCCGACCGACTACGAATTGCGTCTCGGCATTCTTCAATCCAAGGTCGAAACCTATCGCGCCATGTATCCGAGCCTTGAGATAGATGGCGGCGTTCTTGAGTTTTTGGCCCATCGGATCAGCACCAACGTGCGCGTTCTCGAAGGTGCTTTGACACGTTTGTTCGCGTTTGCTTCACTTGTCGGCAAGCCGATCAACATGGATTTGGTTCAGGACAGCCTGTCCGATGTTCTGCGCGCCTCTGAACGCAAAATTTCGATCGACGAGATTCAGCGCAAGGTGGCCGAGCACTACAATATCCGCCTCAGCGATATGATTGGCCCCAAGCGCGTGCGTACTTTTGCCCGTCCGCGCCAGGTTGCGATGTATTTGTGCAAACAGCTGACATCGCGGTCTTTGCCCGAAATCGGCCGCCGTTTTGGTGGGCGCGACCACACCACCGTGATGCATGGTGTGCGCCGTATCGAAGAGCTGCGCCTTCAGGATGGTCAAATTGACGAAGATGTCGAATTGCTTCGTCGCGCATTGGAAGCCTAACGGCCTTTTCGTTGGGTCTCTTCCACAACAGTTGCACCTTGGCCGCCCTCGGGCGGCCGGATGCACTTGACGCTCCTGTAAAACAATCGGACAAATCGTAAAAACGGGCTTGGAGCGCCGGACCCATCGGTCTAGTGTGCGCATCCGGCTATGCGGAGAGATGGGCGATGAAGATCAGCATTGAACGCGCCACGCTGTTGCGCGCAGTGGCACAAGCACAATCGGTTGTGGAACGACGCAACACGATTCCGATTTTGGCCAATGTGCTGATTGACGCCGAAGGCGATGACGCGACATTCCGCGCCACGGATTTGGATATCGAGGTGCTGGACAAGGCTCCGGCCAAGGTAAGCCGCGCCGGAGGCACAACCGTTTCGGCGGTGACGCTGCATGAAATCGTCCGGAAATTGCCCGATGGCGCCTTGGTTGAATTGGAAGAAGACAGTGCTGCAGGGCGGTTGACCGTTTCGGCAGGTCGGTCGAATTTCTCGTTGGCGACCTTGCCACGCGAAGATTTCCCGATCATGGCCTCGTCTGAATACAACACCAACTTCTCTGCCAAGGCCGAAGTTCTGCGTCGCCTCTTCGACAAGTCGAAATTCGCGATTTCCACAGAGGAGACACGATATTATCTGAACGGTGTGTATATGCACATCGCCGATAGTGACGGCGGTCAGGTTCTGCGCTGTGTTGCCACCGATGGCCACCGTTTGGCACGCATTGATGCGGATCTGCCTGATGGGGCCGCGGATATGGCCGGTGTCATCGTGCCGCGCAAAACCGTCGGAGAGCTGCGCAAACTTTTGGATGATGACGAGATGGACATCGCGGTGTCGGTTTCCGAAACCAAAGTGCGCTTTGCAACGCCAGATATCACACTGACCTCCAAGGTTATCGACGGTACCTTCCCGGATTACACCCGCGTGATCCCGCAAGGGAACACCCGCAAGCTCGAAGTTGACGCCAACGATTTCGCCAAGGCGGTTGATCGTGTTGCGACGGTGTCCTCGGAACGCTCGCGTGCTGTGAAATTGCAACTTGACGAAGATCGCCTGATCTTGTCGGTGAACGCGCCAGATAGCGGTGCCGCCGAAGAGGAACTTGCCGTTGCCTACGGCGATGAGCGGTTGGAAATCGGGTTTAACGCCAAATACCTGCTGGAAATCGCCAGCCAAGTTGATCGTGAAAACGCTGTGTTCTTGTTTAACTCATCCGGCGATCCAGCGTTGATGCGTGAAGGCAATGACACAAGCGCCGTCTATGTCGTCATGCCGATGCGCGTGTGACGATTTCCGCTTGAACGCACGAATTCAAACGCCGCCACCGGCGTTTTCCCAAAATGAAAGGGATGGCGATGGGTGAGATGTTTCTCTCGCACCTGACCTTGTCCCATTTCCGGTCCCACCGCTTGGTTCGGCTGGAGCTTGATGCGCGTCCCGTGGTCATTCACGGCAACAATGGCGCGGGCAAAACCAACTTGATCGAAGCGGTGTCGCTGTTTTCACCGGGTCGCGGTTTACGCCGGGCCTCGGCCCAGGACATGGCCCGTAAACCCGAAGCATTGGGGTGGAAGCTCAATGCGATCTTGAATGCGCCCAGCGGCCAGCACGAGATTTCGGTGACATCCGACGCCGGAGCAGCCCGTCAGGTGCAGATTGATAGCAAATCTGTGCCGCAAACCGCCCTGGCGCAATTGACGCGCGTTCTGTGGCTTATTCCGGCGATGGATCGCTTGTGGATCGAAGGTGCCGAGGGGCGTCGTCGGTTTTTAGATCGCATGGTGCTTAGCTTTTTCCCTTCCCATGCCGAAGCGTCGCTGACCTATGAAAAAACCATGCGCGAACGCAATCGCCTGCTTAAGGAACAAGTGCGCGACGCTCATTGGTATGCGGTGCTTGAAGCTCAGATGGCGAAAACGGGTGCTGATATCCATGCGAACCGGGTGGCGGCCCTAACCCGACTGCGTGAGGCGCAAAATTCGGCCAGCCCACAGTTTCCAGCCGCCGAACTCGACCTTGTGCAAAGCGAAGGCACGATGCCCGAAACCGAAACGGATTTGCTAGATGCGCTGCAGGAAAGCCGGTTTCGCGACATGGCCGCCGGCCGAACGTTGGTTGGGCCACATCGGACCGACCTTTACGGCAGTTACGCGGCCAAGGGAGTTCCGGCGTCCGATTGCTCAACAGGGGAGCAAAAGGCCCTTTTGATTTCGCTGATCTTGGCGAATGCGCGGTCTTTGGCGGCGGACATTGGTGCACCGCCTATCTTGCTGCTTGATGAGGTGGCGGCGCATTTGGATGCCGGGCGGCGGGCTGCGCTATACGATGAAATCTGCACGCTCGGTGCGCAGGCGTGGATGACGGGCACCGGCCCGGAACTGTTTTCCGATCTCGGAAGCAGAGCCCAGCACTTAGATGTCCTAGACGAAAACGGTGTTTCCGAGGTTTCCCTTGTCGATTGAGGTTATTTCAGAATTTCAGTTAACCGCGTTTGACGAGGCTGAGATCGCGGATGTGATCGCTGCCAGTTTTCCGACCGAGTATTCGGGGCGCAGCTTTTTCCAACAGCGTCCGCATCTTCGCGTGATTTGGCGCAAAGAGCGCATCCTTGCCCACATCGCCCTGTTCTATCGCTCGATCCGTATTGATGATGATCTGACGGTGATCGCTGGCGTTGGTGATGTCGCTTGCCACCCTGATTTTCGCGAACAGGGTATCGCCACCAAACTGATGGACCATAGCCTCGCACTTGCCGCCCAAAGTCAGGCGCAATTTGCCCTGCTGTTTGGCGCTCGGACGCTCTATGATCGTGCCGGGTTCTTGCCAAGCAAAAACGCCTATACCTCAGTCGATATGACCGGGGCAAAGACGCATGGGGTCGGCACCCGCAAGGCCAATTTTCTAATGGTGAATCCGTTGAAAAACCGAGTTTGGCCCGAGACGGCCCAGATAGATTTTCTAGGGCCGCTGTTTTAGGAAATAGGTGTCGGGTGTAACTTGTATAAGAAACACCAAATCTTGTGTCATCTGCGTGACAAACCTATATCCTACCGCTATAAATTCCGTTCAAATAACAAAGGAAACGGACATGTCCGACACCGCAGGCAATCCTGAAGAATATGGCGCGGATTCCATTAAGGTTCTCAAGGGTTTGGAGGCGGTTCGCAAGCGCCCCGGCATGTACATTGGCGACACAGATGACGGCTCAGGCCTGCATCATATGGTTTACGAAGTTGTCGACAACGGCATTGACGAAGCTTTGGCCAAACATGCTGACTATGTCAGGGTAAAAATCCACTCGGATTCCAGTGTTTCTGTGCGTGATAATGGCCGCGGTATCCCGGTTGATATCCACCAAGAGGAAGGGGTTTCTGCCGCAGAGGTCATCATGACCCAGCTGCACGCGGGCGGTAAGTTTGACAGCAATTCCTACAAGGTCTCTGGCGGCCTGCACGGCGTGGGCGTTTCGGTTGTGAATGCCCTGTCTGTTTGGCTTGAGCTAACCATCTGGCGCCAAGGCAAAATCCATCGGGCACGGTTTGAACATGGTGAAACCGCCAAGCACCTTGAAGTTATTGGGGATGCTGGTGACGAAACCGGTACTGAGGTTCGTTTCCTTGCCTCGACCGACACTTTTTCCAACCTTGAATACAGTTTCGAGACCTTGGAAAAGCGTCTGCGCGAATTGGCCTTCTTAAACTCCGGTGTTCGGATCATTCTTGAGGATGAACGCCCCGCCGAACCGCTCAAATCCGAGCTGTTCTTCGAAGGTGGCGTTAAGGAATTCGTTAAATACCTGGACCGTTCGAAGCAAGCCGTGATGCCGGAACCGATTTATATCAACGGCGAAAAAGACGACATCGGTGTGGAAATCGCAATGTGGTGGAATGACAGCTACCATGAGAATGTCCTCCCGTTTACGAACAACATCCCACAGCGCGATGGCGGCACACACCTCGCCGGATTTCGTGGGGCGCTAACGCGTCAAATCCAGAAATATGCCCAAGAAAGCGGGATCACCAAGAAAGAGAAAATTTCTTTCACCGGGGATGATGCGCGTGAAGGTTTGACAGCCGTTTTGTCGGTCAAAGTGCCAGACCCTAAGTTTAGTTCTCAGACAAAAGACAAACTGGTGTCCTCCGAAGTTCGCCCCGCCGTCGAAAGCATGATGGGCGAAAAGCTTGCAGAATGGTTTGAAGAGAACCCGGCGCAAGCCAAACAGATCGTTGGCAAAATTATCGAGGCGGCTTTTGCCCGCGAAGCGGCCCGAAAGGCGCGAGAATTGACCCGCCGCAAGACTGCGATGGATGTCAGCTTTAACGCGGCCAAGCTCAAAGATTGCTCGGAGAAAGATCCATCCCTAACCGAACTCTTCCTCGTGGAGGGTGACTCGGCCGGGGGATCGGCGCAAACAGGGCGCGACCGCAAGAACCAAGCTATCCTTCCGTTGCGTGGTAAAATCCTCAACGTCGAACGCGCGCGTTTTGACCGGATGCTTGGCTCTCAGGAGATTGGCAACCTCGTTATGGCGCTGGGAACTGGCATTGGCCGTGACGAATTTAACATTGAAAAACTCCGATACCATAAGATCGTCATCATGACCGATGCGGACGTTGACGGGGCGCACATTCGTACTCTGTTGTTAACGTTCTTTTACCGCCAGATGCCCGAACTGATTGAAGGCGGCTACCTCTACATCGCCCAACCGCCGCTCTTTAAAGTGGCGCGTGGCAAGTCAGAGGTTTACCTCAAAGATCAAATGGCGCTGGATGATCACTTGATCCATCAAGGGATCGAAGGCGCTCAGCTCAAGCTTGGCTCTGGCGAAGTGATTGTCGGCCAGGACTTGGTCCGTGTGGTTGATGAAGCGCGCCAGTTGCGTCGCGTTATTGAGGCCTTCCCAACACACTATCCCCGTCACATTCTGGAACAGGCTGCGGTCGCCGGGGCTTTTGTTCCCGGTGCGGTGGATAGCGATTTACAAGGGGTTGCCAACAAAGTGGCAGCGCGTCTGGACTTGGTTGCACTTGAATATGAGCGTGGATGGAATGGCCGGATCACTCAGGACAAGGGCATTCGTCTGGCGCGTATTTTGCGGGGTGTTGAGGAGGTCCGGACGATGGATGGTCCGATGCTGCGCTCTGGTGAGGCACGCAAAACCGGCAGCTTTACCGAAAGCTTGCAATCTATTTATGGAGCTACAGCGACCTTGGAGCGGAAAGACCGTTTGCAAGTTATCAATGGACCAATTGAGTTGCTGAAAGCCATTCTGGAAGAAGGCGAAAAGGGCCTGTCCTTGCAGCGCTACAAAGGTCTTGGGGAAATGAACCCGGATCAATTGTGGGAAACGACATTGGACCCAGATGCCCGTACTCTTTTGAAGGTGACGGTGGATGATATGGCCGGGGCCGACGACCTGTTTACCAAGTTGATGGGTGACGTAGTCGAACCGCGTCGGGAGTTCATTCAGCAAAACGCCCTAAGTGTTGAGAATCTCGACTTTTAGGAATTGTTTTGAGAGTTTTTTCGCGGCACCTTTGTTGTGCCGCGAAAGGCGCGGGTAAAGCGTAACAAAACGGTTCCAACGATAGAGTTTTACCTATGTTGTATGTTCGGCGTGGAATTTTGTCTAAGGTTGATATGTCGCTTTTTGGCCTCCGGAGAAGCAAACGGATTTCCTAACAAGCTATATATGTGGTTAGCTCCCTATTTTACGTGTCGTGCTGTAGGGCCAAATCATTCCATAATGACATCGCTTTATTTCAAAGGTGCCTTCTATGACCGCCAAAACGAAGCTGCATCCGCGGAACCAACATACACAAGGGTACGACTTTGAGCGTTTGATGGAGCAGACACCGGACCTTAGGACGTTTACAACGCTCAATCCACGCGGTCAGATGACGATCGATTTTAAGGACGTCGAAGCGGTCAGGATGTTAAATCGGGCCTTGCTAAAGACGCATTATGACATCGAATTTTGGGATATTCCACGCGGATACCTATGCCCCCCAATTCCTGGTCGTGTTGACTATATTCACCATCTCTCCGACTTGCTTGCCGCCAGCAACAACAAAGACATACCACTAGGACAGCACATCAACGTGTTGGATATCGGGACCGGAGCGAGCCTCGTTTACCCTCTGACGGGTCAAAGCGAGTATGGTTGGAGTTTTACTGGTGTTGATATTGATGAAAGTGCCCTCAACTCAGCCCAACGTATTAAGGATGAAAACGATCTGCAAATCACCCTTAAGAAACAGTGTGAACCGGACGATGTTTTTAAAGGGGTGATTGAAGCCAATGACTTTTTTCATGCCACTATGTGTAATCCGCCATTTCATTCATCCAAAGAAAAGGCGAACAAGGGCACCCAACGCAAATGGGCGAACCTTGGACAAAAGCAGTCGACGAAACTCAATTTCGGAGGTCAAAATAACGAGCTTTGGTGTCCAGGTGGCGAGATGAACTTTATTGCACGCATGATCGAGCAGAGCCATGATTTCGCGCATCAATGCCTTTGGTTTACGTCTTTGGTTTCGAAAAAAGATAACCTGCAAACGCTATCTCGAATTTTGCGCAAATCGAGAGTTGTTGAATACAAAGTAGTCGAAATGGCACAAGGGCAAAAAACGAGCCGTTTTATTGCTTGGACATACACATTGAAAAAGAACCGAGCACGCCTGTTCAAATAGAACTCTAATAAAAACACGGTGATAAAACGCAAAGGACCAACAAAATCCCCCGTGTCAAAACCGGAAAAATAGCTTGGTCTATGTTACCTCTAGCGGATAATTCCCTCATTTTTAGAGGAGTCACTAAAATCTTGGCGGCATATCGTTTCTGTATTGGGGCTAATGTTCCAATACCCGTCTTGGGCCGCTCAATAAGTGTGCGACATGGCAGAACGCAATCGCACGCTCTGCCATATCTGAGGCCATTATAGCCAACAAGGCTTGTGGAAACCTAAGCGATTTCGCCCATGCAGACATATTTGATTTCAAGGAAGTCTTCGGTTCCGTATTTCGATCCCTCGCGGCCCAGTCCGGACTGCTTGATACCGCCAAAAGGTGCGACCTCGGTGGAGATCAAGCCAGTGTTGACGCCGACGATGCCTGATTCCAAAGCTTCGGCAACGCGCCAGACACGGGCCAAATCGCGGCTAAAGAAGTAGGAGGCCAAGCCAAATTCACTGTCGTTGGCCATCTCAACAACATCCGCTTCGTCCTCGAATTTGAATAGCGGAGCCACCGGGCCGAAGGTTTCTTCCTTTGCGACCTTCATGTCCTTGGTCACGCCGGTTAACACCGTTGGGTTGAAATAGTTACCACCCAGATCGGACCTACCACCACCCTCGATGATCTCAGCACCTTTGCCAACCGCATCGGCGATGTGCTCTTCGACTTTGGCAACAGCGGCCCCATCGATCATTGGGCCCGTTGTCACGCCTTCGTCAAACCCATCGCCAATTTTTAGCGTTGCTGTCTTTTCTTTCAGCTTCGCAGCGAACGCATCATAGACTCCGGCCTGTACATAAATCCGGTTGGCACAAACGCAAGTTTGACCATTGTTCCGGAACTTGGCGATCATTGCACCCTCGACTGCGGCGTCGATGTCAGCATCATCAAAGACGATGAACGGCGCGTTGCCGCCAAGCTCAAGGCTCATCTTTTTGATTGTCTTGGCCGCTTGACCCATCAAGATCTGTCCCACGCGCGTGGACCCGGTAAAGGTGATTTTCGCGACTTTTTCGTTGCAGCACAATTCATTGCCAACGCCCGAGCTATCGGTCCCGGGAATGACGTTCAGCACGCCAGCAGGAATACCCGCCCGTTCGCCCAGTACCGCCATGGCCAGCGCGGAAAGCGGTGTAAGCGTGGCAGGGCGCGCGACAAAGGTACACCCGACGGCCAATGCGGGCGCGACCTTCCGTGCAATCATGGCATTGGGGAAGTTCCAGGGTGTGATTGATCCGACAACACCCACGGGTTGTTTCATCACGACGATCCGTTTGTCGCGTTGGTGGCTTGGAATTATATCGCCATAAACGCGCTTGGCTTCTTCTCCGAACCATTCGATGTAAGACGCACCATAGAGGATTTCCCCGCGGGCCTCAGCCCAAGGTTTGCCCATTTCGGCCGTTAGGATCGTCGCCAAATCGTCAGCGTTTTCAATCATCAAGTCAAACCAGCGGCGCAGAATTGCGGCGCGTTCTTTACCCGTCCACGAGGCCCAGTCGGCCTTGGCTGCATAGGCTGCATCAATGGCCGCCGTGGTGTCAGCGATGTCCATGTCTGCTACATGCGCAATGCAGGCCCCGGTGGCCGGGTTCATCACCGGAAACGTTTTTTGCTTTTCCACCCAGACGCCGTTCACATAGGCACGGGTCTCTAGAAGTGAGGCATCATTCAGCTTCAGTGGAGTGACTTCGGGTTTCTGATCAAGCATTTGTGTTGCCTTTCACAGCGTCAATCGACGCTTCGAGAATATCCATGGCTTCGGCGAAGATTTCGTCTTGGACGGTGATCGGCGCGAGAAAGCGGATGACATTGCCGTAAACACCGCAGGTCAGCAGGACGAGACCACGGGTCAACGCTTCGGCGCGGATGGCGTTTGCCATGTCTGGGTTTGGCGAGCTGCCATCAACGGTGTTGAACTCGGCTGCGATCATGAAGCCGGGGCCGCGGATATCGGCAATCTCAGGTACGCGTTCTCGTAGCGATTCCAATCGCTGCTTGAGACGTGAGCCTAGCTCGTTCGCGCGCCCGCAAAGGTCTTCTTCTTCGATCACATCTAGAACAGCATTGGCCGCCGCGATACCCAGGGGGTTGCCGCCATAAGTGCCGCCAAGACCACCCGGGGCAGCCGCATCCATAATCTCGGCGCGCCCTGTAACAGCAGCGAGCGGCAAGCCACCAGCCAAGCCCTTGGCCATCGTCGTCAGGTCAGCGGCAACGTCATATCCGTCCATGGCAAACAGGGTTCCGGTCCGTGCGAAGCCGGTTTGAATTTCGTCAGCGATCATAACGATCCCGTGCTCGTCACAGAGCGCGCGCAAACCGCGCATCAACTCTGCTGGCGCTGGGTAAAAACCACCTTCGCCCTGCACTGGCTCGATGATGATCGCAGCAACGCGTCCGGGATCCAGGTCAGCCTTGAACAGTTTCGTCAGCGCTCCAAGCGCTTCGTCCGTGGAAACGCCGTGCAATTCGATCGGGAAGGGCACATGGTAAACATCCGGCATCATCGCGCCGAACCCCTTTTTGTAGGGCATAACTTTGCCGGTCAGGCTCATTCCCATGAAGGTACGACCGTGGAAACCACCGCCAAAGGCAATAACGGCCGGACGGTCTGTGGCCGCCCGAGCGATCTTGATCGCGTTTTCAACAGCTTCGGCACCGGTCGTGACAAAAACGGTTTTCTTGTCAAAGTCACCCGGTGCTTTGTCGTTGAGCCGTTCCGCCAGCCGTATGTAATTTTCATAGGGCATCACCTGGTGGCAGGTGTGAGTAAAGCTTTCGGCCTGTTTCTGTACCGCTGCCATCACCTTGGGGTGGCGGTGGCCAGTATTCACAACTGCGATACCGGCAGCGAAATCGATGTAACGATTCCCTTCCACGTCCCAAACCTCGGCGTTCAACGCGCGTTCGGCATAGACTTGAGTTTGCATCCCAACACCCCGTGCAACGGCGGTTTCACGGCGTTTGGCGATCTCTGTATTTAACATGGGCATTCCTTTTGATACGTCGAACCGGCCTTGTCCGGAACGGGGTCATGCAGTTTGGAAACTAGCTTTAGGGCTTTGTGGCTATTCTTAAAGTTTTGCGACTGGACGTAAAACCGATTCAATGGCTTCACCGCAGGCGTTTAGCCTTCTCCAGTGGTCCCAATCCATCCAGATAGTCAGAACGATAACCATCCTCATAGATCGGGAATTTTATAGTGGAGTCGCGAAAGCTTTTGAGCGGTTGTCCCATGTTCAGGATGCCCCGCTCGCGTTGGCGGCGGACTTCGGCGAAATCTACTTCGATTGGGATCATCTCTTCCTGAACACAACCGTCATGCAGGATGCGGCCCGCTGGGTCGATTACCTGACTATAGCCATTGCCACCGGCCAAAAGTCCATTGATGTGAAACACATACATCTGGAACATTGAAGCAGAAGCGCGGGCACAGGCAATATCGGCGTGACGGTCGATGAAGGACGCGTTGACCGGATTGATCAGAACCTCGGCACCCATCGACGCGAGAGTGCGCGTCAGTTCCGGGAACCAAACGTCATAGCAGATCGTCAAACCAAGACGCCCCACATTCGGGACGTCAAAAACACAGAATGTTTCACCTGGGGTGACACCATCTTCGTAGGGAGTGAACGGGAACATTTTGTCATAACGCGCGACTTCTTCACCCTGAGGGTTAAAGACCGGCGCTGCGTTATAAATCTTGCCGTCACGCTTTTCAAAATAAGATCCGGGTTGCAGCCAGATGTTAAACCGCCGCGCCATTTCGGCGAATTCCTGATCGAAGGAGCCGCCGGCCTCTTGTGCAGATGTTTGGACCGGTCCGTGTGCGGCGAGCTCGCTGAACACAACCATTTCCACCCAAGGATACATGTGCATCAAAATGGACAGCCGCTTGCGCATTTCAGACAAGTTGTTGTGCGTTGTGATGTGCATCTGAATGCCTGCAATCGCAAACTTGCTCATTGTAAGGGGCTCCTGTTTTTTCGTTGTTAAGGGGGCCGTCAGAGGGGCATGGGGTTATGCCGCCCAGTTCCGCTTGTCACCCAATTTCTCGACACTATGCATCATGGTGTTGCGATATCAAGCGGAAAATGCAACACCATGCATCATGATGATTGGGAGTCGCTAGAAGAGTCGGATTCTCAGAAGAGTAAATTTCTGCAAGGTATGGAGATTAAAGAGATGAAAAAGAAACTAGCGGTTCAGCCGCGTGGCTACCGAACCTGCACCGCGTCACTGGCGGTGTCGGACGTTCCCGCAGCGTTGGCATTTTATGCAAATGCATTCGGGGCGGACACACGTGCCAGTGATTCCAAAGCTGATCCGCGTTTCGCGTCCATCAAGATCGGTAACTCTATGCTGTTCGTCACAGCGGGGTGGAGCGCCAATCTTCATGTGCCCACTAGCAGCGCAGCGGCTGTAAATGTTGCTCACCACGTCTATGTCGAAAATGTAGATGCCGCCTTTGATAAAGCCGTTGCAGCAGGCGCGGTGCCAATCGCCGCTGCCGCCGATACGTTTTGGGGAGAGCGTTGCGCTACAGTGCAAGATCCCTTTGGTCATGTCTGGACCCTTGCAACGCGGTTGGAGCAATTGAGCTCTGGGGACATCGAAGAGCGTCGCTCGGCGTGGTTTGAAGGTCCAGCGCTCTTGACGGAGGCCGTGTCCTCGGATTCGGTAGAAACAGAGGTTGAGCAATCCGATTCAGCCGAAGTAGGTCAGGTTGAACCCGCTACTGCCTGACCCTGATGCGTTGCATTGACGGTTAGACGCTCCTATCACGGCGTCGAAGCCTTGCGATATTGAAAGCATGTACCACAATGGATGAAACCCCTGCGCCGACCTATACTATTCGGCAAAACGATCTCGCGGATCTGTCGGCGCAGCACCGGATCGGTGACTATCCTGTTGCCGTGCGTACAGCTCGCGAAATGCGAGGAGGTGGATTTGCCGATCAATCCAAGCACCCCAACACTTGGACTGTTTATTTTTTGGTCGATGGGCAATGGGCGTTGGTTGAATCCGCGCGCGGTCTGCGCCGGGAATGGTCGAGCCTGGATCGGTTGGAAAAGTGGTTGCGGGAGATGGGGTTTCGGTTCTTCTGGGTGCGCAATGACATAGATGTTGTCGAAAATGAGTGGGAAGGCCCAATGTCGGGCCCATCGCTGAAATAATAACTGGGTTTTGATTGCGAGGTTAAATCGGGTTCAACAGCTTGAATCGCCTTTGTTTCGAAGACCAGTAAAACAAAAATGTGACGGCCGTCATGTTATTTCATCGATCACAGATTCCATCGAAACATGCGTCGATGTGTTGGACACAAAGGGGAGGCCAGAAATCGACTCGGCCAACACCCGGCGATAGCTTTGGATGTCTGACGTTCGAATCTTGAGAAGGTAGTCAAAAGTACCAGCGATGAGGTGGCATTGCTCAACTTCCTCTATTTCTCGCACGCTAGCGTTGAACGCGCTTAGCGCATCTTCGTTCGTGTTTGTGAGGTTCACCTCGACAAATGCGACGTGTTCAAGTTCCATTTTCGCCGGGTTCAACCGGGCCTTGAAGCTGAGAATGAACTCTTCTTTGATCAGTCGTTTCAGTCGAAGTTGGCAGGGAGTCTTTGATAAACCAACGATATTTGCCAGTTCTGTTACCGTGACCCGCCCGTTGATGCTTAGGATCTTCAGAATGTTTTGGTCGATTTGGTCGAGATCGCTAGTTGTCTTTAGAAGCATGTTACTTTCACCGCTATTTTGCAGTTTTTTTATATCAAATCTCTATGAGCCGCGCAATATTGGTGAATAAGTCTACAGGGACTTGGTTAGTCTCGTTGAAAATTGTCACGAGGGTTCCAGCATGACTGCTTTGCAAGAAATACGCACTAATATTCGCGCTTATCATCTAAAAGACGAAAAACTGGTCGTCGATGAGCTGATCAAAGCAGCGGCAATTTCGGATGATCAGCACGCACAGATCAAACGGGACGCGGTCGACCTTATCAAAGGAATCCGCAATGATGCAAAACCCAGCCTGATGGATGTTTTCCTTGCGGAATATGGTCTGTCTACGGACGAGGGTGTCGCATTGATGTGTCTGGCAGAAGCACTGTTGCGCGTGCCCGATGCCGAAACCATTGATGCGCTGATCGAGGACAAGATCGCGCCTTCGGAATGGGGCAAACACCTGGGGCATTCAAGCTCCTCGCTGGTGAACGCGTCGACTTGGGCACTTTTGCTGACCGGTAAGGTTCTCAAGGAAGAGGGGCCTGGCCTCGCTGGTATCCTTAAAGGGGCCGTTAAGCGTCTTGGTGAACCGGTGATCCGGACAGCCGTGGGTCGTGCGATGAAGGAAATGGGCGCGCAGTTCGTTCTTGGCCAGACGATAGAAGAGGCTCTGAAACGCGGCAAGAAAAACGTCGAAAATGGGTACACATATTCTTTCGACATGCTCGGTGAAGCGGCATTAACCCAAGCGGACGCGGATACGTTTTACAAGTCATATGCCGATTCCATCGACAAACTGGCGGGGCAGTGCACGTCCGAGGATATTCGTGAAAATCCCGGTATTTCGGTCAAACTTTCGGCGTTGCATCCGCGCTATGAGGTAGGTCAGAAAGCCCGCGTCATGGAGGAACTCGTACCGCGCACGCTTGAACTGGCCCAAGCGGCCAAGGCGGCGGGAATGGGGTTCAATATTGACGCCGAAGAGGCCGACCGGTTGGATATCTCCCTAGATGTGATCGAAGCCGTTTTGCGAAATCCGTCGCTTCAGGGGTGGGACGGATTTGGTGTGGTTGTGCAGGCCTATGGGCGTCGTGCGGGTCACGTTCTGGATTGGCTTTATACTTTGGCAACCGAGCTTGACCGCAAGATTATGGTCCGCCTTGTGAAAGGTGCCTATTGGGATACCGAAATCAAGCGGTCTCAGGTCGAAGGATTGAACGGGTTTCCTCTGTTTACCCAGAAGGTCTCGACCGACATTTCTTATATTGCGAATTCAAAAAAGCTGTTGGGCTACACCGACCGCATCTATCCACAATTTGCAACACACAACGCACAAACCGTTGCCGCCGTGATGGAGATGGCCGACGACACTTCGAATTTCGAATTCCAGCGCCTGCACGGCATGGGCGAAGCGCTGCACGAGATCGCGCGCAACAAGAACGGTTCGCGTTGCCGGATTTATGCGCCGGTTGGGGCGCATAGCGACCTGCTGGCTTATCTTGTGCGTCGTCTGCTCGAAAACGGTGCCAACTCGTCTTTCGTTAACCAGATCGTCGACAAGACGGTCCCTGCAGAGGTGGTCGCGGCGGGTCCGTTCGAGACCTATGATCCCGATGGCGCCAACGCAGCCGTTCAACGTCCGATCGACCTTTACGGCAATGAGCGCAACAACTCCAAAGGTTGGGATTTGCATGACGCCGACGATCTCGAAGATATCGAGAAGGCGCGATCGCCTTTCAAAGCCCATCATTGGAAGGTATCGCCCGCAACGGCCCACGCACCCGATGGCACCGAAACCGAGACCGTACGCAACCCGGCTGATCCGTCCGACATTGTCGGCGAAGTCACACTTGCGTCTGCTGCTGATGTCAGCACCGCATTGGACAACGCCGCACCTTGGACGGTTTCTGCGCAAGAGCGCAAAGAGGTTTTGTTCCGTGTTGCCGATCTCTTCGAAGAAAACTTCGGCGAGATATTTGCTGCGCTGACGCGCGAGGCTGGCAAAACGCAAATGGATGCAATCGGTGAGCTTCGCGAAGCAGTTGATTTTCTGCGCTATTATGGTGCCCGTGCAATCGAACTAGATCAGCCAGAGCGCGGGATTTTCACCTGTATCAGCCCGTGGAACTTCCCTCTGGCGATTTTCACAGGTCAGATTGCGGCCGCATTGGCTGCGGGGAATGGCGTTCTGGCCAAGCCCGCAGAATCGACCGCGATTAACGCCTCTATTGGCGTGCGCTTGATGCACGAAGCGGGTGTCCCCGCAGAGGCGTTGCAGCTCTTGCCGGGACATGGTGCCGTGGTTGGCGCGGCATTGACGTCGGATTCGCGTATCTCTGGTGTGTGCTTCACCGGTTCGACCGCGACAGCTCAACGGATCAACCGCACAATGGCCGAAAATGTGTCCCCGACCGCGCCGCTGATTGCGGAAACCGGTGGCCTGAATGCCATGATCGTCGATTCAACCGCGCTTCCTGAGCAAGCCGTCCGTGATATCATCGCGTCCTCTTTCCAGTCAGCGGGCCAACGGTGTTCGGCACTGCGCTGCCTCTATGTGCAAGAGGATGTCGCAGAGACCTTTCTGAAAATGCTTTATGGCGCGGCGGACGAACAAAGACTTGGCAACCCATGGGATTTCGCCACGGATGTTGGGCCAGTGATCGACGAACGCGCACGCAAAGGCATTCAGGATTATATCGAAGCCGCACGCGCCGAAGGCCGTGTCATGAAAGAGTTGTCCGTGCCAAAGCAGGGCACGTTTGTTGCGCCGACGGTCATTCGGGTAAACGGCATAGAGGACATGGATCGTGAGGTCTTTGGTCCCGTCTTGCACTTTGCGACTTACAAGGCGAGTGAACTGGACAAAGTTGTCGATACGATCAACGCATCGGGCTACGGGCTGACTTTTGGGATGCACTCCCGAATTGACGACCGCATCCAGCAGGTGACTGAACGTTTGAACGTTGGTAACATGTATATCAACCGCAACCAGATTGGTGCGATTGTCGGATCGCAGCCCTTTGGTGGCGAAGGCCTATCGGGCACAGGGCCCAAAGCCGGTGGTCCTGCATATGTCAAACGCTTCACCAGACCGACTATCGAAACCGCAGATGTAGCAGATGATGGCGCATCGGTTGCCGCATCTGCCGCCCAAGATCTTCTTGTTAAAGTTCCTGCGCTTGAGCGTGTCGATCTTGAGACCAAGGTTTTGCCGGGGCCGACAGGTGAGTCCAACATTCTATCGACCTTTGGTCGCGGTGTAATTTTGTGCCTCGGCCCAACGGCAGAAATGGCCAAGCGACAGGCCACGATTGCCGAAGCGAGCGGTTGCCGGGCTGTTTGCATCGCACCAGGGGCCGAAGGAGGTCGTTCGTTGAACGGCCGTTTGTCGCCAAGGGACTTGGCATCGCTAGAAGGTTTTCACGCGGTTGCCCTGTGGGGGCCGGAAAGCGAGCTGCGCGAGGCACGTATTGCACTGGCGGGGCGCGAAGGCCGGTTGATTCCGCTTTTGGCGGAGAACGACCTAGCCGAACGCTGTGTTCTTGAACGACACATCTGCATTGATACGACTGCCGCAGGCGGGAACGCTTCACTGCTTGCAGAAGCAAGCTAAGGCTAAGTGGGCCAAAAGGCCCGTGGCCTGGAAAACCCGGTATTTCCGGGTTTTCCGCGCCGGACTCAAATGATGAAGACTGACGGGATCCGACATGCACTCAGACATGCAAATTGAAAACAAATACTATTCAGCCATTCAACTGCGGTCTGATCAGTGGAATGCCTTGCGAGAGCAGTTACGCCGCCTCGCAAACGCAGCCACGACCAGGGACACGTCAAAGGATCGCGAAAACGTCAAAGACTTGTTTGATTCCTTGGCGATAACGGAAACCTATTGGGCCTTTCCCGGAGTTCAAGGTTTCGACCACATGCGGCGCCAATTCGAACACGGCAACTTTGATGACGCGGCCTTTTCTGTTGAACGTGTCACGCGTGCATTGACCACAGGCGCCTATCGGCGGCGCCACATTCCTTTGGAACGGGAAAACTCGGACTCCGAGGATTACGAAGACGAGGCAATGCAATCCGTTGAGGCACGCGCGCTGACCAAGCCCTATTTTGAGGTCATGATCGTCGATGATCTGAACGAACACCAGGAACGGTGGCTCAAGTCGAATTTCCAACGCCTTCAGCGCCCCGAAGATCCATTTCACTATCAACTTGTGGTCGTGCCTAGCCTTGAAGATGCGCTGATCGGCGTTCTGTTCAACTACAACATTCAGGCCATCGTGGTGCGCCCTGGTCTAAGGTTGCGGTCAATGAACGAGTCCCCTGTTCTGTCCAGATACCTGAAACTGGCGGGCGGCGCGGAATATATCGAGTCCTTGGAAACCGATTCATATGGCCCCGAACTGTGCCGTATGATCGCCGATGTGCGGCCCGAACTGGATGCATATTTGGTCACCGATCGGTCCGTCGAAGAGATCGCCGGGCATGACTTGGGGATATGCCGCCGGGTCTTTTACAACCAAGAAGACTTCCAGGAACTGCACCTAAACCTTATTCGTGGTGTTCAAGCGCGCTATAAAACGCCGTTTTTTACAGCCCTCAAGGACTTCTCGGCCCAGCCAACCGGTGTGTTTCACGCCATGCCAATCAGCCGGGGCAAATCGATTTCGCGCAGTCATTGGATTCAGGACATGGGCGCATTTTACGGGCCTAACATCTTTATGGCCGAAACATCCGCGACGTCCGGAGGGCTTGATAGCCTGCTGGAACCGCACGGACCGATCAAAGAAGCTCAGGAACTGGCCAGTCGGGCCTTTGGGTCTAAACAGACCTTCTTTGCCACTAATGGGACGTCGACCTGTAACAAGATTGTCGTTCAAGCGCTTGTTCGGCCGGGTGACATCGTGCTGGTCGACCGCGATTGCCACAAATCGCACCATTACGGAATGGTTCTTGCCGGTGCGCAGGTCAGCTATCTTGACAGCTATCCGATCAACGAATTCTCGATGTATGGCGCGGTACCGCTAAAAGAGATCAAGCACAGACTTTTGGATCTCAAGGCGGCTGGAAAGCTGGACAAGGTCCGAATGCTTCTGCTGACCAACTGTACCTTTGACGGTATCGTTTACAATGTTGAACGGGTCATGGAGGAATGTTTGGCGATCAAGCCGGACCTTGTTTTCCTGTGGGACGAAGCGTGGTTTGCGTTTGCCCGGTTTAGTCCAAATTATCGCAAACGGACCGGCATGTCTGCCGCCAACAAACTTCGGGTAAAACTGCGTACCCAAGAACATGCGGACGCCTATGCCGCGCAGCAGGCAGAGCTTGAAGGTGCAGATGATGAAACGCTTCTGAACACACGGTTGTTGCCCCCCCCGCATGCGCGGGTTCGGACCTACGCGACCCAATCCACGCACAAAACACTGACATCGCTGCGTCAAGGGTCGATGATCCACGTCAATGATCAAGAGTTCCGAGGTGAGGTCGAACAGGCGTTTCACGAAGCTTACATGACGCATACGTCGACCTCCCCTAACTATCAGATTGTTGCGTCGCTTGATGTCGGTCGCCGCCAAGTCGAACTTGAGGGCTATGAGTTCGTTCAGCGCCAGCAGGAAGCCGCTATGTCCCTGCGCAAGGCGATCATGACGAACCCTTTGCTGCAAAAGTATTTCCGGGTTTTGACCGTCGCCGACATGGTCCCGGAACACCATCGTGAAAGTGGATTATCCAGTTATTATGACATGGATTCAGGCTGGGCTGGCAATCATCAGGATTCGTGGGAGCATGATGAGTTTACCGTTGATCCGACACGGATCACGCTTGCTGTCGGCAATACCGGTTGGGATGGGGATACGTTCAAAACCAAGATTTTGATGGATAAGTTTGGTATCCAGATCAATAAAACCTCACGCAACACCGTACTGTTCATGACCAACATCGGCACCACCCGATCGTCGATTGCCTATTTGATCGAAGTTTTGGTCGAGATCGCCAAAGACTTGGATGATCAACTGGATGATGCCTCAAAGATGGAGCGATTGGGCTTCGAGCGGCGTATCGCCAACCTAATGGAAGATTTGCCGCCTTTGCCGGACTTTAGCCGGTTCCATGATGCGTTCCGTCATGGATCGGAGACGCCCGAAGGTGACATCCGTTCAGCGTTCTTCTTAGCGTATGATGACGACAATTGCGATTATCTGCAGCTAGAAGGGTCGATCAAAGGCGCGATGGAAAGCGGCCTGGAAATCGTTTCGGCCAGTTTCATCATTCCGTACCCGCCGGGATTTCCAATCCTTGTTCCGGGACAAGTTATTAGTGAAGAAATCCTCGCCTTTATGCGAGCGCTCGATGTGAGCGAAATCCACGGCTATCGCCCGGAATTGGGGCTACGTGTTTTCACGCAAGAGAGCCTGGACAAGCTAACCAAGTCCATCAAGAAAAAGAACTGAGGGAGTTCAACGATGCCTAAGGCTGTTCTAAAAAACATTTCCGAAATTCGGCGCCATTTTCACCGAAATGAGGAGCCCATCTACTTCGTCTCAGCGACCAATTTCAACTTGTTAGGGTTGGACGAATGGAGCAAGAATTTCAAATATATCTGCTATATTGATTGCTATGATGGACGGCATCCAAACACCTTTGTTCCCACAGAGGCACCGCATTCAGAGTTTCAGTCGATTGAAGAAATTAACAACTACCTCTTGCAGCACAAAGAGGTGATTGATCTGGTCAAACGTCGGGGTGGAAAGCCGAAATTCGTTTTCCTGATGTTCGACGCGGAAACTGAGCGTTTGGTCAAGGAGCTAGGCGGCGAAATTTGGTTCCCCAAAGCCAAACTGCGTACAAAAATGGACGACAAGATCGAAACGGTTCGGATTGGCAACAAGGCCGGTGTGCCGTCAGTTCCAAACACTCTGTCGAAGGTGAACAGCTACGCACATCTCGAAAAGATCTGCAAAAAAGCCGAATTGGGCAGTGATCTTGTGCTTCAATCCGCCTTTGGTGACAGCGGCCATACGACATTTTTCATAAAAAACGAAGCTGACTTCCGTAAGCATGAGCACGAGATCGTTGATCAGGGTGAGATCAAGATCATGAAGCGGATCGACTGCCGTGGATCGGCGATCGAAGGCTGCGCGACCAAGGAAGGCACAATCGTTGGGCCGCTGATGACCGAATTGGTAGGCTTCAAAGAATTGACACCTTATCGCGGTGGTTGGTGCGGAAACGAGATTTTCTCAACAGCCTTTCCGCCGAAGATTCGCGAAAAAGCACGCGAGCTGACCTTTCAGTTCGGTGAGCAGCTCCGCAAAGAGGGATATCGCGGATATTTTGAACTCGATTTCCTGATCGACAAGAAGACCAACGAAATCTGGTTGGGGGAATTGAACCCACGGATCACCGGGGCGTCGTCGATGACCAATCACGCGGCTTTTGCCCATGCGGATGCACCGCTGTTCCTGTTCCACCTTTTGGAATTCTCCAAAAAGCCCTTTGAGTTGGACGTTGACGAACTTAATGCGCGTTGGGCCGATCCCAAGATGATCGACAGCTGGTCGCAGATGGTGATCAAACACACCGACGATTCTGTCGACATCGTCACCGAGATGCCGGAAACCGGGATTTATCGGATGCTTGAAGATGGGCGGATCGAATTTGACCGTTTTGACTATCACCGGCGCGCAGTTGAAAGCGAAAACGAGGCGTTCTTTTTGCGGATTCTCAAGCCGGGCGACTACCGCTATGAGGGCGCTGATATTGGCATCCTTGTGACGCGCGGTCGCTCTATGACACAAGGGTTCCAACTCAACGAACGTGGGAAGCGCTGGATTCATGGTATCAAGAACGCAGTTGCCGCCAAGCCAATCCCGTCGGCTGCGGCGAGCCCTGAGTTTGCGGACCCTGCATTCAAGATGCTTTAACGCCAGTCATGACTGAGATGAGTGCTTTTTCGCACATGACTTGGCGCTCCGTCAGCGAAGATAAGCCCGGCCCCAAATGGGCCGGACTTTTCCAAGAGAATTGGCCCGCCTATTATCAATGGTGGGCCCGTGAAGGAATTGAAGCACGGCCGTCCTATTTGGACGGGCTCCGTGCTATCGAACACCACATGCCAGAGATCGCACCGCTCTATGAGGAGTTGTGCGAACAGGCGGGCGGCTCGGACTCCGCGGCGCGCTTTCTTAGCTTCTATTGCCCGCCGCCCTATCTTTCGGGGTGTTCGCAGGCGATTTGGCCAGGAAAGGAGCCGGTGCTAGTTCGGAACTATGACTATAGCCCACAAGCCTTTGACAAACTGATCTTGAAGACCTCTTGGCAAGGCCGCAGTGTGATGGGCACAAGCGACGGGATGTTCGGTCTGGTGGACGGGATAAACGATGCTGGGCTTGCTGTGTCCTTAACATTTGGTGGTCGACGGGTCGTCGGAGATGGATTCGGCGTGCCGTTAATCATCCGCTACGTTTTGCAAACCTGCGAAACCGCGCAGGCAGCAGGCGAGGCGCTGCTACGCTTGCCTTCCCATATGAGCTACAACGTCACTGTCCTTGATGCCAAACGCAACTATCTGACCGCACTCATGGCACCAGATCGACCGACGGTCATTACCAACTCTCCGGTGGCAACCAACCATCAAGAGCGCGTTGAGTGGGAAAGCCACGCGCGCTTTACTGCAACGGTCGAACGAGAGCGATATTTGCTACAGCGTTTGACGTTGCACGTTGAACCAATTGAGAAATTTGTCCGGGCGTTTTTACGACCTCCGCTTTATTCAACGGCATTCAGCCAAGGATTTGGCACGCTCTACACCGCGGTGTATCGGCCCAAGCATCGGGCAATGGCCTTGCGTTGGCCCGACGCGCGTTGGGATCTTTCGCTCAAGCGATTCCCGGAGAAAACCTGTTTGGTTAAATTACCTTCATAATGACTCTTTATAGGTCGAAAGTGAGACCTAGTTTTAACCTTGCGAGAATGATTGATTGAGTCAGAGACTTCCGCTTTCTTGTGATCATCGGACGGTAGAAAACAGGACATAGAAACACTCGAATCTCAGTGTTTATTTCACCGGTACCGGGCCTCGCGAATGAGATTGTGGAAAACCGATTGATCAAGATCGCGTCTACGCGCGATCCGGGTAGACCTAAATCATCCTTAAAAATTAGTTAAATCGCCTGCGCCCCTGTTGATTTTAGTCAATTCACCTGTTGTTCTAGCACAAGTGCGAGGGGTAACTTGCTTCATGAATTTTACGTCTAGTCACAGTCAAAAGGAAAGCAAACCCAACCTTCAAAAGGAGCTTTGGGGGCCGCTCAAATTTTACCTTCACTTCCTCGACTGACCTGAAATTTACAATAAAAAACGGCACATCCAACCGGGAGAGACCCAATGAAATTTTCCAATAGCGTTAAAGGCTTGGCAGTAGGCGCACTGAGCGCCCTGATGTCGACAGCAGCTCTGGCTGACGACGTGACCCTGCGCTTTGCTGGCGTGTTCCCAATCGACCACCAAGGCACCAAGATGATGGAACAAGTTGCAGCAGATGTTGCCGCAGCTGATGTTGGCCTGTCTATCAACGTTTTCCCAGCCAACCAGCTGGGTTCTGGCGAAGCTCTGTTCGAAGACGTTGCCCGTGGCAACATCGACCTGGCCGCTGCGTTTATCTATGCTGATACCGATCCGCGCCTGGAATTCCTGTCCATGCCGTTCCTCGTTTCCGGTTGGGACGAAATGGATAGCGTCATGCGCAACATGGATTCTCAGTATAACCAGATCCTTCAGGAACTGACTGACGACTATGGCGTGCACGTAATGGCGCAAAACCCAGAAGGGTTTGTTGGTATCGTTGCAACCAAAGAGCCAACCAACTGGAACACCTTTGACGACAAAGGCATGAACATCCGTGTTTGGTCTTCCAGCGTTGTGAAGGCCATGATCGAGTCCCTCGGTTTCCAGGCTACAACAATGGCTTGGGGTGACATCTTCCCAGCGATCCAGTCCGGTATCGTTGATGGCGCGATCTGCTGCACCAAAACGGCTACCTATTCGATCTTTGCAAAGTCCGATGTCGGTTCGCACTTTGTTGAGTACAACTCGATCTCCGAGCTGACCACTTTCTACGCGTCCCAGCGTACACTCGACAAGCTGAACGATGAACAGCGCGCCGCACTGCAGGCCGCCATGACCAAGGCGTCTGATGATTTCTTCGCGTACAACCGCGAAAATGATGCGATCTTTGGCCAGAAGCTTGTGGACAGCGGTTACACCATCCTCAGCCTGAGCGACGAAGAACAGGCGGCCATGGCGGCAAATGTTCGTGAGAACATCTGGCCGCTGATGGAGAAGTCTGTCGGCAAAGACATCATCGAACGCCTGATGTCCGCGTCCAACTAATCAGCAAATTTCTGAGGGCCGGCCAACCGCCGGCCCTTTTTTCTATTGCTGAAACAAAAAATTTGAACAGGGGGAAGGGACATGTCGAACACCGATGTCGATAAGCTGACGTTCTTCGGTTACATCACCGCGGGGCATCAGCAAAAAATCACTGATGAGTTGCCGCCAATTTTTGGGGTGCCATTAAAGCTTATTGCATTCCTCATGCGCGTGATCGTCACGTTGTCTGGTTTCATCATGGCGTTTACGTTTGGTGCGGTCGTTGTAATCAGATATGGCTTTGGCGGTGACCTTTTCGCCTACGAAGAATGGTTGTTGGCCATCAGTATCGTAGGTTTTTTTGCCGGCGCTGTTCTGGCTTCGTCGCGGAACTTGCATATCAACGCCGACATTCTCGGAATTGTGATTCATAATCCTCGTTTAATTTGGTGGCGCGGCTTCGCGGTTCTGCTGATCGAACTCATCGTAATCATGTTCCTGTGCTATGCGTGTTATGTTTCTTTGCTTGATGATTTCTCGTTCCCACGTCTGCGTTCAACGCCTGTGTTGCGAATTCCGTTCGTTTCATGGCGGATCGCGATCATGGTCGCCTTTGGGCTAATGGCACTGTTCACCAGCGCATATCTTTACGTACACATTCGAAAAGGGCTCGGCCTTCCCCTAAGGTCGGAAATCGCGAAGGGGAATGACGCATGATTATCACTGGAAGCCTGATTATTGTTTGTTTGATGCTGCTGCTCGGCGTCAGCGTCTATGTTGCATTTGGTGCGGTCCTGATCTTTATCGCCGCGGTTGGTGACCAATCGATCACCGGGTATCTTCCGACGGGGTCCACTGGGGTTCGCTCGTTGGTATTGCTGGCTATTCCACTCTTCATGATCGCCGGAGGCGTCATGGAGAAAGGTAAGATCGCAGCACCACTTGTGGCCTTGGCCGAACTGTTTATCGGCCACATCAAAGGCGGCTTAAGCGCTGCGGCGGTTCTGGCCTGTGGTGTGTTTGGGTCAATCTCGGGTGCCGCAAATGCGACGCTGACTTGTATCGGCTCAATCATGATGCCGCATCTCAAGGATTCGAACTATCCGGCGGGGCAGTCAGCGGCGCTTATCGTCTGTGCAAGCCCGCTTGGATTGTTGATCCCACCCAGTTCGTCTCACATTCTCTATGGTTGGATCGCACAGCAACACGTCCTGAAATGCTTTCTGTCGACGGTCATTCCGGCGTTCATCCTGATCAGCCTGTTGATCATCACCAACCAGATCATGTTGCGCAAGTATGACAACATCCAGTTGAAGGAGCGTCCGACACCGTTCATGCCTGCTTTTGGTGCTCAGGGGCGTCTGGCCGGTCCTGCGTTGCTGATGCCGATTATCATTCTCGGTGGTATTTATGGCGGCGTCATGACTCCGACCGAGGCTGCGGGTATTGCGGTGGTTTATGCGATCCCGGTTGCGATCTACTTCTATCGCGGGCTGACTTGGAAAGGCCTGGCGCAAACAATCCAACGCTCTGGTGTGACCATCGGTGTTGTGATGGTGATGATCTTCATGGTTTTGATCGTATCGGATAATCTGATTGCTCAGGGTGCGCCTCAGTTGGCCAAAGACATGGTTTACTCGGTGTCGGACAATCCGATTGTTATCCTTCTGATGATCAACGTTGTGATGATCCTGATCGGGATGCTGATGGACGACATCTCTGGTTTGCTGCTGTCGACCCCGATCTTGCTGCCGATTGCGCAAAGCACTGGCATGGATCCGATCCACTTCGCAGCCGTTATCGGCGTGAACCTTGGTATGGCAAATATTACGCCCCCAACGGCACCTTTGCTGTATCTGGGCGCGCAGGTTTGCGACACGCCGGTTTCTAAAATGCTGCTGCCGACGTTGATGTTTATTCTGTTTGCCTGGCTCCCGACGCTGCTCCTGACCACCTTCGTGCCTGAGCTGGCTTTGTGGCTGCCTAACTTGTTGTTGGGGTGAGTAAACAGGACAGCACCCGCAAATTGGGCGCGTCATGAAAATAAGAAGGCCGGGCCAATTCTAGCCCGGCCTTTCTTGCCTCATAAGGTCTTTGAAACTTATCAATCAACGGCAATGCAGGTCACAGAACATGCGCAATCGCCAGGAGAAAGATCAAAGCCGTTCCCGAAACCACCGTAAGGATGAATTCGAAGCTTTTTTTCAAGTTGAGGGTCATTGCTTTACTCCTTGGATCAGGTCTCTTGCGGAGACTTTTTGTGTTTGGGGTCGAAAAATTCGGTAAACCGTTCTGGTTTGCCGTGGCTCTTCCGCAATTGGCTTTGTCGCCGTGTCTGCGGTCCTGACAATGTGGCAGGTATAGCCTGCACCTCGGTTGGACAAGTGCAGTGACTGCATACCTGAGATGCTGTTTCCGCATATTGCCATCGCTTGCGAAAGTTCCGGCCAAAACGGGAGGGGGCGTGGTAGGGAGAGATTCACAGTCTGGTGTCGCGCAGGATGCAGAATTAGTTGGGGCTGGTCTTGCGAAGGTCTAGCGCCCCTCCACCTCTCAGCCGAGAGCCGCCTCTGCGAGTCACTATATAGATGACGTTCGACATCCAAGGTTTGATTTTCAAAGAGATAACCTATTGATTTAAAATCACGGTTTTTCCATCGACAAACCAGTTGACGCTCTGCTCGTCAACGGCCGGTACGGGCCGTGAGTTCGAGAACTATTTTCGCATTTCCCGAAACTGGAGTTTGGCTGCGATGCAGAAAAATGATAAAGTGGAGTCGATAATACCGTTCGCCGCATCGCTGCAAACGGTCCATTCCAGCCGATCATCGTCCACCAATTTCTGCGATGCAGCTTCGCCAAACCAGCCGTTGGGGTTTTGGGGCTGCATTTTGGATCGACTAAGGTTTGTGTCGCTGAATTTGCTGCCGCTTACCGCTAGGTTAGATCATAGCGATGCTACAAACTGGGTGAGCCAAACTCTCTCTTAGGTTTAGCCATCTTTGGACCCGAAAACCCTGTCGACAGACGCGGTTACAAACCACCGCAAACAGTATTTATTTCCCCCAGGGGCAGAGTGTTTCGACCTGTTGGCGGCCAAGTTTATTCAATGTTTTTATGTTATCTAGATAAATCTTATCGGGGTCAGAAACGTGAGCGAGGACTTTGGTCATCTGATCTTGACGCAAAAGGTGTATGGTTGGATAGGGCGAGCGATTGGTAAAGTGACTAAGATCGCCCGCGTCCACACCCTCAAATTGATATTGAGGATGAAAGGAGGCTAGTTGCACATCCTTTGTCAACTCTGCCTGCTCCAATAGTTGCTGAAACCAATCGAGTAAGGCGAGGTATTCATCGAACTCTTCTAGACCTCGGGTAAACATGAGCAAGCTCGTGGCAACATCATTTTCGTTGCTCACGAGCAGGCGCTGTAACTCAGTCACAAAGAACTGCTTTAGTTCCGCATCGGCGGTGGCATCACATACAGCAAAATGGACTTGGTCTCGGGCTATGACGCTCGAGGAAAATGGGCATAGATTTAATCCCACTACCATTTGTTCAAGCCATCGACGGGTGTTTTTTACTACGTCGTGATGAGCTAGTGACAGCGTCTTTGAGGTGACCTTATTGATACGAGAAATCCTTTCATGTTTGACATGCTTAAAGCAGGTTCTGCCCATGTTTCCAATTTGTTTGCGGACGCGAAAACCGTCGAAACGGTGCAGTCACAACTGTCTATTATGAGATTCCATCCTTCGCCCTTGGCAAACGTCCCAAAACCCCCGTCCATAGCCGAAGGCGCGATGTCCGCTACCGATGGTCAGAGGTCATTCACACCGGCTGGGAGTAACCCGCTTGCAGCATCCACTATTGCCCCACGCCGCAGTTTGACTTGAACATAGTTCTAAAACGCGATCTCGTACCAGAGACGACTAGCAAATTCCAATGTGCGTGGTGTTAAATTCGATCGCATCGTAGTCTTGCGGGTCAAACAACTCGGACGAACAGCACCCAAAACGTAGCATGGCATCTAAGCCATTGGGTTTGAGAAATTGATTTGAGGAATACCACAGTGAGCACGGTTCCCACGTCTTGGCTCATTTCGATTCTTGCGGTTTTTATCGCAGCAGCGGTGGAGAGCAGACCGCTGCTGCCTGTTGCTGCGCGCGTTCTGTTTGGCCTGGCACTTTGCCTAGTTGCAGTGGTCACGGTCTTTGTGGGATTAAGATCGGTATATGCGATGGATGCGCTGAGCCGGATACAGCCTCATATAGCGATATTGATAGCCCCCACGCTATGGCTTGGTTTTCAATCACTTGCGTCTACGACCGGGTCCCCAACCCGGCAGAGGCTTGTGATAGCGGCCATTGCTCTTGTAGTAGGGCAACTTGCGCTTCTTCTACCAATGGCCTGGTCCGCTGATTTGGTCGTGATCGGCACCAATGCCATCTTTGCAATTTTGCTGGCAAGGATGCTGCGCCGACCGCCGGACGCATTTGTTCAGGTCCCACCCAACAAATTTCGCATAACCAGAGTTTCGTTGCTCTTTGCGCTCCTCTTCATCGCCTTGATCGTTGCGGCTGATCTGATCTTTGTTGCGGTGCTTTCCGCGGGCAACACAGGGATTATCCAGCTACTGACTGGCGTATCTGGTGTGATTGTTACGGTCGTTTTGCTGAGTGCGCTGGTTGGCGTTCCACTTGTCCTTGGCGGTCAGACGCGGCAGGTTTCGCGCGATCCCAATACAGAGACACCTCTGGAAGAAGACCAGGATCTGTTGCGCAAGCTCGATCAACTGATGGCAGAACAGCAAATGTTCACGGACCCGGATCTGACGCTTGCGCGGTTGGGTCGGCGGCTTCACTGCCCCGCACGGAGCGTTTCAAAAGCGGTCAACCGCGTTCACGGAGAGAACATTTCGCGCTATATTAATGGTTTTCGCGTGCGCCATGCGGCGATGCTACTGACGACCACTGATCTGCCCGTGACAGACATCATGTTGGAAGCCGGTTTCCAAAGTAAATCTAGTTTCAACACAGAGTTTCGCCGCCTGACCGGTCAAACTCCGTCTGCCTATAAACACCACGGGAGTGGCGACAAATAGGTTCGCAATTGCGATTTCAAACGTTCGGAAACGTAAATTCGGGCGCAGGTCCCGCACCTTTCAGCTTTCTTGGTTGCACAGCCCGCAAGCGTGGCGCAGCAACCATGAAAGGAATTGTCATGAAACTCAGAACGCCAAAAGATCATCTGGCGACCATTGGATTGGCGGTCAGTGTGATATTGATCACCGTCGCAACACTCGATGTTGCAAAGGCTGACTCGATCATCGTCCCGGAAAGGGACATCGCCGTCATCGATATATTGCACCCAAAAGAAGGGAACCTTTTGATGCTGCGCGGGATTGCCGGTCAAGGCACCGCCTCGATTCGCATCAACAACGCTTGCCGCACGATGCCTGTCCGTTTTGTGGCAGGCGATTTTTCAGGTGAACATATCGATGTGGGTCGTACGGGGGCGATCCGAATTTTCATAAAAAACCCCAAGGTGGTGCGCGACCTTCTAGCAGGGCGGGATTTGGTCAGCGACATGGTGCGCGTGTCATCCGATGCCAAGGATCAGCGGGCGGACTTGTATCTTGCAAAAGGCCTTTCAGCAAACACCGGATTTGTCATCAACCCAGGCCGAAACCTTTTGGCGGACGTGTTTGGGTCACGCAAGACGGACGTGGACTGCGCCAGCCTTTTTACAAACCTTCCTTAGACTGGAATGTGCACGCGCAGCGGATGCGAAGGACGGAAGACAAGCTGTCTGTGTCCTGAGTTTCACGCTGCGCACCTTTCTGCGCAAAAGTCATACGGCTTGCGCCGAACGTCTGAACTGTTCTGGGTCGGCGATTGTGTATGAAAGGCTCTGGATTCCAGGGACCGTAGCGTGAAAGAGGCACGTAGTGAGTGTCATCACCTCCGGGCGACGGTATGGACCTGGAAGTCTTAGGAACATGTGTGGCAGGCAAGTTCAGTTAAGTTGATGAATTGAATTCGTTAAATGCGTGGCGGGCACAATAGCGCCACAAGACACCGGTGTTGACGTGAAAACGGACTTTGGATGTCGAATGACAATAGATCATGAAAATGGCGATCCCGGGAGGACTCGAACCCCCAACATCCTGATTAGAAGTCAGGTGCTCTATCCAGTTGAGCTACGGGACCATAGGCTCTTTGACAGGGGTTTGAAGAAGCTTGCACTCTTTTAACCTACCGTCTTCATTTGTATTTTTCGACCGACATGGCAGCTACTCTGACTATCCGGTCAATCACACACTGTGTGTGTAGCAGATGAGAATTTCGGTGAAAAGCACCTTTCCTAGGTCCACAAAGGTCGCGGCCGTGGGCAACCCATATGGGGCCAGATTACGAAAAGTTCGAACAAAAATGAGCACTATGCATCCTTCCATGCCCCCAAAAAGCATGACGTGCAGGACTGGGTTGCCGGTGTCATGAAACGGGTCGGCCCAAACGCAACTGAAATGGAAATCTTCGG
>NZ_JBZXVN010000076.1:0-17014 GCF_058892305.1 Pelagimonas sp. | reverse complement strand
GCTTTGTATTTGTTGTCGCGACGGCCAAGGATGTTCCAAACCGACACAACCGCTTCGGAGTACGCCAACAGATCTTCCTGAGGCAGGAAGGCGCGCAGCACTTTGCCAACCATCGGCGTGCGGCCCAGACCGCCACCCACGATGACTTCGAAACCGGGTTCACCGGCCTCATTGCGCACCATACGATAAGCCAGATCATGCGCTTTGGTCACGGCGCGGTCATTTGGCGAACCGGTCACGGCAATCTTGAACTTGCGCGGCATGAACTGGAATTCCGGGTGGTCGGTCGACCACTGACGCAGCAATTCCGCAAAGGGGCGCGGATCGGCGATTTCATCGGCGGCGGCCCCGGCGAAATGATCCGCCGTCACGTTGCGGATGGTGTTGCCCGATGTCTGGATGGCGTGCATCTCAACCTCGGCCAGCGCGTCGAGCATTTCGGGAATATCACCCAGTTTCGGCCAGTTATACTGAATGTTCTGACGCGTGGTGAAGTGGCCGTAACCTTGATCCCAACGATCGGCAATATCGGCCAGCTTGTGCATCTGGCGGCTGTTGAGCGTGCCATAAGGAATGGCAACGCGCAGCATATAGGCGTGCAGCTGCAGGTAGACACCGTTCATCAAACGCAGCGGCTTGAATTCATCTTCGGTCAACGCCCCCGACAAGCGGCGATCCACCTGAGCGCGGAATTGGCGGTTACGTTCGGCAACAAAGGCCGCGTCGAAATCGGAATAGCTATACATGGCTGGTCTCCTGCGGTCTGTGCTTAAACAGCGGCTTGTTTGCCGTGGAAGTAATTCGAAGGCCCGCGACGGCGGAACTCTTCGCGAAAATGAACTGGCTCGGGGCCGTTTTCACCGGCTTTCATATCGGCCAGATAAACACCGACAACGATGTCATGCTGGGTGCTGGCCTCAACCAGACGGGCATCGGCGACGGCCTCATCGGTGATGAGATCGGCCTGGGCCAAATCGCGCACCCAAACATCATTGGCGTCCAGATACACAACATCCCCTTCGGCAAGGGCATTTGCGGTGATAACTTTGGGAGTGAAGGCTTTGGCCATCAGGCAAGCTCCTGCTTTAAAACGGGGTGGGTGGCGGCATCGCGCGGGGCAAGGCCCCAAAGCATCAAGGCCGGTCCGGTTGGGTTGGCCTGCTCAACGGCGTCAGGCAAATTCAATAGCGTGGTGGCCAGAACGGTCTGATCGGCGCGGCTGGCGTTCTCGACCAAGGTCACGGGTGTTTCGGGGGCGGCCCCATGCATCAACAAACGGCCCTGAATGAACCGCGCGGCGCGTTTGCCCATATAGATAGCCGCCACTTCGCCCGATCCGGCCAAGGCGCGCCAATCATGATCGGCAAAGCCCTTCATGTCGTGACCGGTCAAAATTCGCGCCGAGGCATTGCGCCCGCGTTTGGTCAGCGATTGACCGATCGTGGCAAGCGAGGCAGACGCCGCCGTGATGCCAGGTACGATGTCATAGGCGATGTCATGGGCGTCTAGCGCCTCGATCTCTTCGTCAAGGCGGGCGAAAACGGTGGGGTCGCCGCCTTTGAGACGTACAACATTATATCCCTTTTGAGCGTTTTCAACGATGTGGGCGTTGATGGCCTCTTGGGGTGTATGGCTGCCAAAGCCCTTTTTGCCGACCGGAATGAACTTGAGCGCCGATGTGGCCAGACGTACAATGTCACCAGAGACCAAACCGTCATGGATGACAACATCGGCCTCCTGCAAGGCGCGCAACGCCTTGAGCGTCAGCAAGTCCGGATCACCCGGACCAGCGCCAACAAATCGCACCAGACCCGGCTGGCGGGCAGGGCGCTTGGGGCGCAGGTTGGCTATGATCTGTTTCAGGGGCATATTGGCCTCGGGATGTATCGTTTGGCTGTTTCTTGCTTCCAATATAGGAAATTTTCCCTAGGTGTTGCCAGATCGCTGGGCAAATAAGGAATGATGTTCTAAAGTGACCGGCGAACCGGAGCGCGGTTCCTAAAATCGCTGAAAACAGGAACGATGCATGAAGATCGACGATACAGACCGGAAAATCCTTGTTGCACTGCAGCGAGACGCCTCGCAATCTTTGGATGAAATTGCCCGCGAAGTTGGCTCTTCGAAGACCCCGGTTTGGAATCGCATCCGTAAAATGCGCGAGGCCGGCGTTATCGGTGCGCAGACGGTTGTTTTAGACGCCGAAGCGCTTGGATTTGAGGCGACATTCTTTGTTCTGATCCGCACGTCGGAACACGAGTCCGATTGGCAGCAAAAGTTTCTCGCCGCGCTACAGGCGCGCCCCGAAGTGCAAGAGGCGCACCGCCTTGCCGGTGACATTGATTACATCCTCAAAGTGCGGGTCAAAAACGCCCGCGCCTATGACGAATTCTACCAAGCCCTCATTTCCGAGGTGAAGGTCCATAACGTCACCGCCTTGCTCTCGATGGAAGAGATCAAGGCGACCACGGCCTTGCCTTTATAAGGGCGGACAGGTGCGAATGAGCTTCATGGCAAAATTGACCTTTAACCGCGGCTGGGCCGTTGTGCTGTATTTGGCCTGCGTCGCGGGGCTCAGCTGGGGGGCGTGGAGCTATGGGTATAGTCAGGCATTAAGCCAGCTCTCAGCACGGGGAGAGGCGGATTTGGCCTTGGCCTCGGATCGGCTGGTGGCCGGTTTGTTGCGCTATCGCTCGACGGCTGTGCTGCAATCGGATCATCCGGCACTGGCCGGGTTGCACAGGGGCGACCGGCCCGAGGCCGCCAATCAATTGCTGTTGGAGACGGTTGATAAAACCGGCGCGCTGACGGCCTTCTACCTTGATAACGAAGGCACGGTTTTGGCGTCCTCGCACGACGGCGGCCCGACGAGCTATGCCAAGAGCCGGTTTTTTCAACGCGCGCAGGTGGGGGCCTTGGGGGCCAGTCACGGTGTGAATGATCGGTTCGAGCGGCGTGCCTATTATTTTGCTGCGCCCAGCTTCGCGCCCGGTGGTGGTGTGCGTGGTGTTTTGGTGGTCGCCGTTGATATTGATAATCTGGAACAGGATTGGCGCGCGTCGCGACCGGCGGTGTTTTTTAGCAACGATACTGGGCAGATTTTTGTAACAAGCCGCTCGGAATTATTGTTTTGGCAGAGAGGTATGCGTGGTTTCGTTAATCCTGTGGGTGAAGTGTATGATGTCGAAAGATTGCGTGTGCACGGCTTTGATATGTGGCATCAAACCCTAAGCCCCTATGTGCCGACCAAGGCTATGTATTTGCGTCAACCTTTGCCGATTATTGGCATGACAGGAGAAGCCTTGTTAGATGTACGTCCAGCCCTGCGCCTCGCCGGTTTGCAGGCCGCGGTTGTTGCGACCTTGTTTTTGGGGTTGGGGGCGTTCTTGCTGTTCGCGGGCGCGCGTCGTCGGGCTTTGGCCAAGGCAAATCAGGCCCTAGAGGGGCGTGTCAAAGAGCGCACGGCGGATTTGGAGCAGGCCAATACTGCGCTGCGTCACGAAGTGGTGGAACGCGAAGAGGCCGAGGCTGCCTTGCGTAAGGCGCAAGCCGATTTGGTGCAAGCTGGCAAGCTTTCAGCCTTGGGACAAATGTCAGCAGGGATCAGTCATGAGTTAAACCAACCTCTTATGGCCATCCGCCAATATGCTGAAAATGGAGAAGCTTTTTTGGATAGGGACCGGCCGGAAAAAGCCGGAGATAACTTCGCCCGGATAAGTCAATTGGCGGCCCGAGCCGGGCGGATTATCACCAACCTGCGCGCCTTTGCTCGCAATGAAAGCGAACCGATGGGCAAGGTCGATCTGGTCTCGGTGATCCAATCTGCCGTAGAGTTGACCGAAACACGGTTGCGAAATGACGGGGTTGAGCTTTGCTGGGATAATAAGGCGACTGGCGGATCGGTTTTTGCCCGTGGTGGTGACGTGCGGCTTAGTCAGGTCTTTGTGAATTTGATCAACAATGCCGCCGATGCCATGGTGGGAATGGATCGAAAACGGATAAGTATTCACATTAATAATGGTCCGCAACTTTCTGTAACTGTGAAAGATTTGGGTCCGGGAATTGACGATACAGATCGGATATTTGAACCGTTTTATTCAACCAAGGAAGTTGGTGAAGGCATGGGGCTAGGATTGTCGATCTCTTATGGGTTGGTACAAAGCTTTGGGGGCGTGATCCGAGGGACCAACGGCCCAGATGGGGCCATTTTTACGGTTGAGCTTGATTATTGGAGCGAGGATGGTGACGCCGCTCAGGCAAAGCCTGTCGCCCCACCCGCCATCCCGCAATCTGCAATCAATACAGGCGATAGATGATGAGAGTTTTGTTGGTTGATGACGACATCGAAGTGCGTGATGCTTTATCGCAAACTCTTGAACTGGCAGATATTTCTGCCTTTACCGCCGGCTCCTTTCTCGAGGCAAAAGATCACATTCACTCAGATTTTGAGGGTGTCATTGTCTCAGATATTCGGATGCCGGGTCGGGATGGATTTCACCTTTTGGATCACGCCAACGGTCAAGACCCTGACCTACCGGTGATCTTGTTGACCGGTGAGGGGGACATCCCGATGGCGGTGCGGGCCATGTCGATGGGGGCCTATGGGTTTTTGGAAAAACCGTGTTCTTCCAAAGATTTGATCGCCGTTGTTCAGCGCGCTATTCACACCCGCAATATGGTTTTGGAAAACCGACGCCTCAAGGCTCAGTTTGAAGCCAGCGACCCAGCGGCGCGTTTGATCTTTGGGATTTCACCACAGGCGGATGCCTTGCGGCTTCGCGCCCGCGCCGCCGCTCAAGCGGGGGCCGATGTTTTGATCACCGGCGCGCCGGGGTCTGGCGTATCCAAGATCGCCGAGGTGATCCACCTTGGTTCGATCCGCGCCAAAGGCCCGTTTGAAAAGCGCGCGGCCGCTGACCTGACCCGCGCAGAGCTTCATGACCTTTGGGAGCAATGTAGTGGCGGGACGCTTTTCCTCGATGAAATCGGGGCGTTGTCGATGGATGCGCAGATCGCGATGATGGATTTGATGGAGCGCGGCGGGGCCAAGCTTGTTGGCGGCACGACGTTGCACCTATCGGACCTTGTGCAGCAGGGGCGTTTTTCACCGGATCTGTTTTACCGTCTTGATGTGATGACCCTGCGCATTCCAGCGTTGAGTGAGCGCCCCGAGGACATACCGGTTATTTTCCGCCACTACGTCGCCCAAGCCGCCGAACAGGCTGGCCAGCCGGTGCCGGAAATCCCAAATGACCTTTTGGCGGATTTGATGGCGCGGGATTGGCCCGGCAATGCGCGGGCCTTGATGTCTGAGGCGATGCGGTTGGTGTTGGGCTTGGGGCAGAACGGGCCGATCCACAGCAACGATCTAGGGCTGGCAGAGCGTTTGGCTCAAGTGGAACGGTCGTTACTGGCCGAAGCCTTGGGTAAGGCCAGCGGGCAGGCCCGTTTGGCCGCCGAAGCGCTAAAGCTGCCGCGCAAGACCTTTTACGACAAGCTGGCGAAATACGGGCTCAAGCCCGAGGATTTCCGAAAACAAGATTAGACGAATCACGATTCGGTTATCTTGTGCGGTTTTCCGCACAAAGGGCGCTAACGCTTGTGCGATTTTTCGCACAACACCTAGAGGGGGCGGTTTTTAATCCTGCCTATTTTCCCGTCAACCTACGGAAATATTGTCAAAAAAGCTGCATTTTTCGGGATGGGTGCCTCGTGGCTTGATCCGATTCGTCGCAGAGGGCTTTGTTAACCCGTCAGCCACCCGAGGAGGGGTGGCGCAGTCATAATTCAACTTTTGGGGAGGATACCCATGAAGAAGTTCCTGATGTCCGCTGTTGCGGCCACCGCTCTGATGACAAGCGCAACCGGTGCCATGGCGGCCTGTGATGATGGCGAAATCGTCATCAAGTTCAGCCACGTGACCAACACCGACAAACACCCAAAAGGTATCGCAGCGAGCCTGTTGGAGCAGCGCGTCAATGACGAGATGAACGGCAAAGCCTGCCTTGAGGTTTTCCCAAACTCGACCCTGTACAATGACAACCAAGTGCTTGAGGCGATGCTGAACGGCGACGTTCAACTGGCCGCGCCGTCGCTGTCCAAGTTTGAGCAGTTCACCAAAACCTTCCGCCTGTTTGACCTGCCTTTCATGTTCAAAAACATGGATGCTGTGAACGCGTTCCAGAACTCTGACACCGGTCAGGCGATGAAAGAATCCATGACCCGTCGTGGTCTCTTGGGTCTGGCGTTCTGGCACAATGGCATGAAGCAGATGTCGGCCAACAAGCCGCTTGAAAACCCATCTGATGCTGCGGGCCTGAAGTTCCGCGTTCAGAACTCCGAAGTTCTCAAGGCACAGATGGCCGCTCTTGGTGGTTCGCCCCAGCCAATGGCCTTTTCAGAAGTTTACGGCGCGCTGCAAACCGGTGTTGTGGATGGTCAGGAAAACACCTGGTCCAACATCTACGGCAAGAAGTTCTTTGAAGTTCAGGACGGGACCACCGAAACCAACCACGGCATCATCGACTATATGCTCGTGACGTCGACCGACTTCTGGGACAGCCTGCCAGAGGATGTTCAAACACAGCTGGCGACAATCATCTCCGAAGTCACCGAAGTGCGCAACGGCGAGGCCTATACTGTGAACCAGGCGGCCAAACAGGCGGTTATCGATGCCGGTGGTGTTGTGCGTCAGTTGACCGAAGAACAGCGTGCCGATTGGGTTGAAACCATGAAGCCCGTTTGGGAGCAGTTCAAAGACGACGTAGGTCAGGAAAACATCGACGAAGCGCAAAAAGTGAACGCGATGTACTAAGGCCCCGCGCCTTATTTCATAACCCGGCCCACATTGGTTTGGGCCGGGTTTTTCATATCCTCTTTGGACAGTGGAGGGCGGGATGTCTGATCATTCCCACAATCCCTCATTGCTCGGCGGTTTCATCGACGAGCTTGAGGAAAGTTTTATCGCGATCATTTTAGGACTGATGACACTCATCACCTTTGTGAACGTGATTATCCGTTATGTATTCAATTCCGGCTGGTGGCGCGCTTTCGAAGGTGTGATCGGCATCGAGGCTCCGCGCTCGATGATCTGGGCGCTTGAGGCAACCAGCTTCTTGTTTGCTTGGCTCGTATTATTTGGCATCAGCTACGCGGTGAAAAAGACCGCCAACCTTGGGGTCGATGTCGTCCTCAACATGGTCTCGCCAACCGCGCGCCGCACATTGGGCCTTGTTACCGCCGCCGTCTGCATCGCCTACGCAGCGCTCTTGCTCAAAGGCGCATGGGACTATTGGGCGCCCTTTGCCGGGTTTGACGCCACCTCGGGGCGTTGGTTCCCAACCGGGTTCGCCGATAGCCGCGATCAGGCTTGGTATGAGGTCGACGATATTCGCATCCCAGAATGGCTGCGCTTTATCGAACCGGTCTTTAACCAAGGCGAGTCTTACGAAAAGATCCCGCGTTTTATCCCGTATTTCATTCTCCCCGTTGGCGCGGCCCTGCTGCTCTATCGTTTCTGCCAAGCGGGTTGGAAAATCTGGACCGGCCATCAGGAGAGCCTGATTGTCAGTCACGAAGCCGAAGATGCGGTCGACGATGTCGCCCATCTGAACCGCGAGGATTGATCCCATGGATGTCGCAATTCTTTTCATGATGGTCATTGGCCTGATGCTGATTGGTGTGCCAATCGCGGTGTCATTGGGCTTTTCCTCCATCCTTTTCCTCTTGGTGTTGTCTGACACCTCGCTAAGCTCTGTTGCGCAAAGCTTTTTCCAAGCGATGGCGGGCCATTACACGCTTCTGGCGATCCCGTTCTTCATTCTGGCCTCTTCTTTCATGTCAACGGGCGGCGTGGCGCGGCGGATCATCCGCTTTTCCATCGCCATTGTTGGGCATTTTCACGGTGGTCTGGCGATTGCGGGTGTCTTTGCCTGTATGCTCTTTGCGGCGCTGTCCGGCTCTAGCCCGGCAACGGTTGTCGCCATCGGCTCTATTGTCATCGCCGGGATGCGTCAGGTCGGATATACCAAAGACTTCGCCGCCGGCGTTATCGCCAACGCCGGGACCTTGGGTATCTTGATCCCACCGTCGATCGTGATGGTTGTGTATGCCTCTGCGGTCGAAGTCTCGGTCGGGCGGATGTTCCTTGCCGGTGTCATTCCGGGCCTCTTGGCGGGCACCATGTTGATGATCACCATCTATGTCATCGCCCGGTTCAAGAACCTACCCAAAGGCGAATGGCGCGGTTGGGGGGAAGTCTTCGAATCCGGTTTTGATGCGATTTGGGGCCTGTTCCTAATCGTGATCATTCTGGGCGGTATCTATGGCGGTATCTTTACCCCCACAGAAGCGGCGGCGGTGGCGGCGATCTATGCCTTCTTCATCGCCAACTTCATCTACCGCGACATGGGGCCTTTGGCGGGCAAAGACGGCGCGCCAAACAAATCCCTGTTGTCCAAACCCATCGCGATTGTGACGGCGTTCTTCCACAAGGATACCAAAGACACGCTGTTTGAAGCGGGAAAACTGACCATCACCTTGATGTTCATTATCGCCAACGCTTTGATCCTCAAGCATGTTCTCACTGATGAGCAAATCCCACAACAGATCGCCGGTGCGATGATCAATGTTGGATTTGGCGCGGTGATGTTCCTGGTGATCGTCAACATCATCCTGTTGATCGGTGGGCAGTTCATGGAACCGTCGGGTCTGATTGTGATCGTGGCACCTCTGGTGTTCCCAATCGCGATTGAGCTGGGCATCGACCCAATCCATCTCGGCATCATCATGGTGGTCAACATGGAAATCGGCATGATCACACCTCCGGTCGGTCTCAACCTGTTTGTGACCTCAGGTGTGGCGGGCATGCCAATGATGCGGGTTGTGCGCGCGGCGCTGCCATTCTTGGCTGTGCTCTTCGTCTTCCTGATCATGGTGACCTACATTCCATGGCTGTCGACATACCTGCCGACCAAGTTCATGGGACCAGAGATCATCACCAACTAATCGCACTCAAAAGGAGCGCTACCGCGCGCTCTTTTTACGAAACTGGCAAGGCGACGTTCCAATTTGGGGCGTCGTTTTGTTGTGTGGAGGAGGGAGTTTACCTGCCGAGATGAAACGGGGTATTGTCGTTGTCTTGCCGGATAAACTCCGGGGAGTGTGAGGGGCTAACCCCTCACGTTTGTTTGCATCACAGGCTGGCGTTCAGGGCCTTGATGATTGGATTAAAGTCCGCGGCCGTAAGGGACGCACCACCCACCAAAGCCCCATCGACATTGGATACCGCAAAAATATCATCGGCATTAGAGGCTTTGACCGAACCGCCATAAAGTAGGCGAACCGAGCGGCCAACACCGGCCCCAAAGCGGCGCTCAAGTTTGGCGCGGATGAAATCATGCACCTCACCGATTTGGTCGGTGGTGGGGACTTTGCCGGTGCCAATGGCCCAGACCGGTTCATAAGCCACAACAAGGTTCAACCCCGTGGCCCCATCCGGGATCGAGCCCGCCAATTGACCGCCGATGATATCTAGCGTGTTTTGCGCTTCTCGTTCCGCGAGGGTTTCACCAACGCAAACAACCGCGATTAGATCGGCCTCCCACGCGGCGATGGTTTTGGCGCGCACATCGTCGTCTTGTTCGTCGTGATCGGCGCGGCGTTCGGAGTGGCCAAGGATCACATGGCTGGCCCCGACATCGGCGAGCATCGCGGCGGAAATATCACCCGTATGTGCACCCGAAGGTTTCGCGTGGCAATCTTGCCCGCCAATTGCGATGTCGCCGGAAACGGATTTGGCCCCTGTAATCAACGGGCTAGGGGGGCAGATCAACACATCTATGTCACCTGTGACCTCCTCTGTCATGGCCTTGATTTCGGCCAATGCAGCGGTGGTGCCGTTCATCTTCCAGTTGCCAGCGGCGAGTTTACGTCTCATGGAATCTCCTGCTTTGTTGGCGCTATCATCGCCGGGCGGTGATGCTGGTCAAGCCCAGTTGCGCGTTTGGATATGTCATGCCATGAAACACGGGCAGGAGGAAAGCGTATGATCCCGAGATTGGATGCCCAAAAGATCGCAGCCCGTGATGCCGACACGCTTGACGCGTTGCGTCGTGGTGCGGAGGAGACCGGGTTTCTTGTCGTGTACAACACGGCCATTGGTTCGGAACAGTTTCGTGCCGTGATTGACGCCTATCGTGCGTTTTTTGCCCTGCCAGAGGCGGAAAAACGCAAAATCGACATGGCAGAAACGGGTTCAAACCGGGGATGGGGCGCGCCCAAGGCCGAGCAGGTCGATCCGAATGCCAACCCCGATTACAAACAGGTTTTTGACTGTGGCTTTGAAATTCCGGGTAGCGATCTATCGGTCTATGCGCCCAACCTGTGGCCCTCTGATCCGGCCGATTTTAAACCAGTGATCGAGGCCTATTACCAATCGGCTCTTGCGGTCGCGATGGATATTTTACGCGGGATTTCCGTCGCCATTGGTCAGGATTCGCACTATTTTGACGATAAGTTTGACCGACCCATGGCGCTTTTGCGGGGCAATTACTATCCACCACGGCCGGATTGGGCCGGGGAAAAGGATTTTGGCATTGCCGCGCATACGGATTATGGCTGTTTGACCCTGCTTGGCACCGATGGCGTGCCGGGGCTTGAGGTCCAATTAAGCGATGGCACCTGGCTCCCGGTTCAAGCGGAACCGGGCGCGTTCATCATCAATTTCGGTGAGATGCTCGAGATGTGGACCAAGGGCCGGGTCAAGGCGACGCTCCACCGGGTCAAAGGCTCAGCCCAAGAGCGCATTTCGGTGCCGCTGTTTTTCAACCCCAACCACGACACCAATGTCGCGCCCATGGGGGCGGATCAGGTCATGCGCGCCGGGGACCATTTGCAAAAACGGTTTAACGAGACCTACGTTCACCTTAAGAGTGGCTCATAAGGTGTTGAATTTAGGCGTTCCCTTGCCGTTCTGCCTCTAGTTCGGACACATCCTTGAATTTGATCGATTCACCGCATCCGCAGGCGTCGGTCACGTTGGGATTGCGGAACTTAAAGCCGCTTTCCAAAAGCGAAGTTTCATAATCAATCTCGGTTCCGAAAAGGAACATCTGCGCCATCGGGGCGATCATCACCCGTGCGCCATCCTGTTCGACCATCTCGTCATTGGGGTCGGCGGTATCGACATAATCCATGGTGTATTCCATGCCCGCACAGCCGCCTTTCTTGACGCCAATGCGCAGCCCGTGACGCCCGTCACGTTCCATCAAGCGCGAAATCTGTTTGACCGCCGCTGGGGTCATGGACACGGCCTGTTTTCCCGGAATGCTGAACATAGGATACCTCTTTTCCTCAGACTTCCTATTTAGGGCACGCGTGATGCAATCTCAAGAAGCGCAAGCGTGCTATATGTTGCGCCCAGCGCCCAAGCAAAGGACGCCATGGTGCCGATAATGACATATTCACTGGCTTGGCGGCCTTGTTTGGCAGTGTCGAGCCGTAAAACCGACTTGGCGGCGATCAAAAAACCGACGCCGCCGGGCTGACCAATTAGCACCAGCAAGAAAATCATGCTACGTTCCAGCCAGCCAATCAAGCGGCCGGCATCGGGCAACCCGACCTCGGGGATGTCGGCCACAGCTTGATAGCGCGCAGTTAACATTCCGACAACATAGCCACCTGCGGTGACCGATGTGATAAACCCCGCCAAAAGGATCACCGGGGGCAGGGCGATTGGCGCGTAATCGGCCCATATCCCTTGGGAAATCGCGCCTGGCCACCAGACCGCCGCACAGATCAGCGTGATCATATGGGCCCCTTGGTCGGTCAAAAACGCCGTTAGGCTGCTGCGGATCTGGGCCGGAAGCGCCCATGTTTTGATCGCATCAATCACCAAATGCGCCAGCGCCACGACCAATGCCACCTGCCATATCCCGCCAAGTAAAACAGTCGACAAGACAAAGACCACCGCAATATGCAGCAGCAAAACCATGGGTTTTTGCTTGTTCTGAACCATCCAATTGGTCTGAAAGGTGAAGTCAGCCAGCACATGGGCCAACAACAGCGCCGCAAAACTTTGGGCAACAGCCGGATCAATCGGAAGAGGTAGCATATTCACCTTCTTTGCCGCAAAGGAAGTGTTTTCGGTTTCATCTTGGGTGTTCCCAATCTTTGATGGCTTGATCAAGCGCCGGAAAACCTGCGCCCCAAAGCGCTTGGTTCACGGCGGGGCGCGACACGCCCAACCGCTTTGCCGCGTCTTCGCGGGGGCCGGCATCGGGGGGCAACAGTTCACACAAAGAGCGCGCCTGTGCCTGCGTCCACCCCTGTGCAATGTGATCGGCAAGCACCACGGTGGCGTTCAACGCGCCACCCGCGGCATGCGCCATATGGGTATGTCCCGAAATGCGGTCCAACAACCGGCCCGAAGATACAAAAACCGGCCCGTGGGCGCTATTTATGTCTTGGCTATCGGGGAGCTGGCCCTCTGCGGTCGCGATTGCGATACGGGTCGTCAAGGTCTTGTCGAGGCGTCGCAAACAGGCTCGCATAAATAGCGCTGCCCGCAATCCGCGTGAGGGTGCGCCCAGCGCCAATTGCCAGCCATCGCCACTATTGCGGCCAAAGAGGCATGGCGCGCTGTCCCAAGCGGAAATGACAAGCGCCGCGTCAGACAAAGCCTCCATGGCTCGGTCCAGCGCAGCGCTGTCTAGTTTTGTCGACTCGACGATATCGCCAGTAAGAACGGTGAGGGTCATGAGGAAGTCATATCACTTTCTTTGTCAAAAAGGAAGTGAAAAGGCCTTCTTACATGAAGCCCAGCTCAAGCCGTGCTTCGTCTGACATCATTTCCATGCCCCAGGGCGGTTCCCATGTCAGCTCGACATCGACCATTTTCACACCGGGCACCGGCTCAATCGCCTCTTGTACCCAGCCCGGCATTTCGCCCGCCACGGGGCAGCCCGGCGCGGTCAGGGTCATGATGACGCGCACTTCGTTTTCATCATTGATCTCAACGGTATAAACCAAACCAAGATCAAAGATGTTCACCGGGATTTCCGGGTCAAACACAGTGCGGCAGGCCTCGACAATTGTGTCGTGAAGCGGGTGCTCTGTGCTAGACGGCGCAATCAGCGGCGCGCCTTCCATTTGGGGGCTGGCATCAGTCATTGCCGGTCCTTCCGAGTTATTCTTGAGAAAAACATATAGGAAAAGCAGGGGCCGGGGTAAAGGGCCGACCTTTGCCGCATGGTCTTTCTTGCTGCGACCTCTTAGCCTAGCGGCGCAAATGACAATAGCCCAAGGTAAAAGCCAAGGTTTTATGAAACAGATTCTTTCATTTGGGGCGCTTCTTGCGGTGTGCTCGGGGGCGGCACTGGCGGCTCCGGTTGATGAAATGGTGCAAAAACTGCCCAAAACCGTGCAGGAAACGCGCCTTCATATTGCTGCAACCCCGGAATTGCTTGGGGTGATCCGCTGGGATGGCACCGGTCAGGTGATCTATCCCCCTGACGGCGTGTCCCATCATAGCGATTCTATTGTGCTCAATAATGAGGCCGAGCTACGTGCCGTGAGTGAAGCGGCGGGGGCGGGCAAAACCGTGGTCAGCGCGCTATCGCCGGACCGCCTGTATCATTGCCGCTCGGAACCGGCCCTGTGTCTTGTGCTCGATGCCGAGGTAATGGGCACGCCAGCCTCAGCCGACGACCCGTATTTTGCCTATTTTGAAAAGGTTATGGTCTGGTTTTATGTGATCCTCGCGGTGCTCTTGGTTGTTGTGATTGGGTTTTTCTGGCTGCTGCGCCGCCGTCCCGAAATCCCGACTGATCCCGAAAGCTTTGCCATTGGACCCGTTACAATCAACCCGCGCCGAAGCAGTTGTGTTGTCAAAGGAACCGAAGAACAGCTCACCGCCCGTGACATTGCGATTCTGCGCAAGCTGGCCGATCATCCCGGCGAGGTGGTGAGCAAGGACGCGCTTTATGATGCGGGATGGGGACGGGATTATATGCCCAACTCGCGCGCGCTTGATCAACATCTGCTCGGGCTACGCCGCAAACTGGGCGAGGCCGAGTTGATCGAAACGGTTCATGGGCAAGGCTATCGAATCGCGGGATAACCCGCCAAAACCACGATTTTGCAAAACTCTTGCATCTCTCTTGCACGGCTCTGACACCTGTCAGGGCCGTTTTTGCTTGTCTGGCGCAAAGATAGGAGGACACCCCATGTTGCGATTCATTTTCATGCTGTGCTTGGCCGCTCCGGTCAGCGCCCAGACCTTTACCACCGAAAACTATGATCCCGGTGATGGCGACGGGGTTTTGAACCCCGAAGAATTGTCGATGCGCGGCGCGCTTGATCGGATGCGCTATGGCGAACGCCATCCCATGATGGGAATCATCGGCTACGGGGCCGCGAAAGAAGGCAACCATGCTGTCGCCCGCGAGATTTTTGAGGAGCTGAGCCAAAATGGCGACGTTCAGGGCATGACGTGGCTCAGTTGGATGGAAGACAACGGCCTTGGCGCGCCGGAAAACCCCAAAGCCGCCGCCGAGTTGGACCGCCGCGCCATGGAGCTTGGCTCTGAGGTGGCGGCGTTTAACTATGGGCTTGATCTGATGCGCGGTCGCGGCGTTGCTATGGATCAAGACGCCGGGCGTCAAATCATCGACCAAGCCGCCAAAATGGGCAGCGCGACGGCGCAGCACCTCATCGACAATGATTACGATCTCGATTCGGTGACGCCGGACGCCGACAATTGGAAGTACGAACCGAACTTTTTCTAAACACGCGTCGCCAAGGCGGGCAGGGGGCTTACCCCTTGCTCACCACCCGGCGAAAGTTGCGTTGTTGCCAAAGCGGCCAGCCCATCATTTGACTCACTGTGCCAAACTTAAGGCCACGCGCCGTTAACCCATCAAAGGTATTGGGCATGGCCCGCACTGTCCCCTTTTGGATGTCATGGCTTAGGATGATCGCTCCGGGGCGGGAATGGCGCAGGATTCGCTTGGCCACGACGCTGGCACCGGGACGACGCCAATCTTCCGGATCCACCGACCATAGAATCGTCGGCAGGTTGCGTTCATTATAGAGCATGAGGCGCTGACGCTTGGTAAAGGACCCATAGGGGGGGCGGAACGTGACGGGTGGCCGCCCGGTCACTTTGTAAATCGCATCGGTGGTGCGGTCGATTTCCGACAAAACCGAACTATTCGACCGTTTCGCCAGATTCGGGTGCGACCAGCTGTGATTGCCGATCTCGTGGCCTTCATCGGCGATGCGTTTGACGATATCGGGCCAGGTCACCACGCGATTCCCAATAAGATAGAACGTAGCGCGCAGATTTCGCGCCTTGAGCATATCCAATAGCTTTGGGGTCAGGCTGGGATGGGGCCCGTCGTCAAAGGTCATGGCCACAACCGGCGTGCTGGTCTTCACCGCCATCACCGTGGCCGCATCTCGGCGGGCCACGTCTTTAGGAAGCGAAATCGCAGGGGCTGCGGCTTCGGCAAGGGTTGGCTGCGACAACACGCACGCAGCGGTACCAGCGGACACAAATGTCCGGCGGGAAAAAACAGTCATAGGGGGCCATCCTTGGCAGAAAATGGCAGAAAATGCAGATAGGATAGACAAGAGCCTGTCATCCGCTTGATGCGCAAGGTGATTTTGTCAAAAATGTGGCAGGATGCTCGCATCGTGGCCGCGATGACACGGTACCTTGGGGGCGGTTTTCGGCGCAATTATTCCCCAAGTGAAATTAGCTGCAAAAAGGTTGGGAAATCTGCTTGACGGCACCCGGACCTAACCCTAAAAGCCCTCTCACGCCACGGCCAATACGGTCAGGCGGCAGTGAGCGGTTGTAGCTCAGTTGGTTAGAGTACCGGCCTGTCACGCCGGGGGTCGCGGGTTCGAGCCCCGTCAACCGCGCCACCACTGCCTCCGAAACCGGGCCAACGCATAGAGTGCGGTTGTAGCTCAGATGGTTAGAGTACCGGCCTGTCACGCCGGGGGTCGCGGGTTCGAGCCCCGTCAACCGCGCCACTTTCTTCGGAAAGTTGTCAAAGCACCCTTCGGGGTGCTTTTGGCGTTTTAAGGGGCTTTTACATATCTGCGGCGGTATTATAAATCGTGCCTCGGCACGGGAACGTGAAATGCCTGAGCGCGAAAAAGCGACTCAGGGGCAGGTATTCCTGACTATGGTAATTTGCGCTGTCTCGTTAGATTTCTGGCACTGTCTGCTGCCATGATCCCCATTTTTTCAGACAGACCAATCTGAGGCCGGCTCACCGGCCTATTTCTGTGCGCGCGTTTGGACGTGATTCCCAAAACCCGTGACGCAAAACAAAAGCGCCCCGAAAAATCGAGGCGCTTCCTAACACAGTATTGGGACAGATGTGTTTAAAAGGGCGGCTTAGCTTCCCCAGCTGCGGACAGGACCGCAATCCATATGGACAAAATTCGATTTGGAGTAGCGACCGACGCCCCCGCCAGCACAGGATTTTGCCGCGCGATAGATTTGGTTGACCGACCGGCCTGCCAAACGCAAATCAGCGGCCTGGCCCCGCAGGTGCCGCGAGTTTTTCGCCACCCCGCGCGAGCGCGAGCGCAGCATCGCATTGGTTTTCGGGCTACGGTAGCCAGAGATCAGCATGTAGGGCTCGCTCACATCCATAAGGTTGTGGGCGGCTGCCATGATGTCGATTGTCCGCAGGTCAATCTTCTTGACGTCATTCGTGCGCCAGTCGCGCATGAAGTAATTGATTTCCTTGATCGCGTCGGCAAGGTACTTGCCTTCGATCCAGTAAATCATGTCGATCCGTTCACCGGTGCGGCCGCTATACATGCGAACGCGACGAATATCGCCACCGCCGCGCAAGAAACCCGCTGCATTAGAAAAGGTAGGTGCCGCTGCAACCGTGGTGGCGGCAAATGCGCCAAGTACGCCACGCCGCGTAAAGCTGCCTGAAGTGTTATCTGCCATGTTCGAAGCGCCTGTCCCGTCGCTATTACCTGTTTC
>NZ_JBZXVN010000075.1:796-14824 GCF_058892305.1 Pelagimonas sp. | reverse complement strand
CTACCGGCCAGCCGATCACCCGCCGAGAATGCAGATTTAGGATTGCAGAGTGGGTCAACCAGCCTTCACGAGCACAAAAACATCGCTGATGTCGCTGGCCGATTTCTGGTGCAGCGTCTTCGCTGCGAAGCCCCGGTCCAACAGGTTTGTGGCAATGTTGAATTTGTGGTCACTGTCCTATCTCGGCAGATTGCCTTGCAATCGCCTGCCCGGCACTGATCGTCACTTTGTGTTTGCGGGGGCTGACAACGGAAAGGCCGTTCTTGCGCACCAACTTGCCAACGCCGTGGTGTCCGACATCAAAGCCGATCTGTTTCAGCTTTTCTGTGCCGTAGCGACCAAGGCTCAGGTGGGGCAATTCTTGCACATAGCGTGCCCGAGGCGGCATACAGAATGCGTGGGGGTGGGGATAGAACCTCGTGTTATTTAAGCGGCCGTGTGTCTAAATCGAACTGTAACATGGCAGGGTGTTTCGCGCCTTTTGGCGGTGTTCCGAGTGGTACAGCGGCGCGCAATGTTGACCCAAATCCAGCCTCGGCCAAAACCTGCGACAATGAGGAGCTTTGAGTGGAGCGCAGCGTAGGTAATTCGTTTTGTGCCAAGAAACCAAAGTCTTCAACCGCAGTGTGTTCCGCAGCAGGTGTCAAAATTAAGATCATCCGATCTCGGCCGAACGCATCGTCGGTAATGCGTAGCAATCCTTGGGCAAGTCTGTCGCCGGGTTGCAGTCTGCCTTTGAACATATGAGTTATTGAATAATCGCTGCCGATATACAAAACGTTGATATCAACCGGGGTGATTTCCCTATTTTCCGCCATAACATGCACTTCGTCGCCGGGAACCAAACGCGGGATTGGAACGAGGGGTAGGGTATCTAGTTCAGGTTGCCCCGAAACGCGGCTTTGCAAGATCACGTCCACGTCCAACGAACTTGACGGCAAGCCTGCGCCAAGCCTGAGCAAGTTTTGAACCTTTAACATCTGGGTAAAGGTGTCACCCAAATCGAGTGCCAACTGCTCGGCCGATTTGCCCGAAACGCGGACTTCAGGGCTTCGGACCAGATCGCTGGACTCAGTGAAATCGTCTCCACGGGATACGATGATGTGGTCCGTGTCTCTACCGTGGATAAGGTGCAAATCCGCAGGACTTCCCGCGGGCAAAAAGGTGATCCGATCCGACAGATACCCATGTTGTTTGCCATAATCTAACGCCTGTTTTATCGTCGAAAACTGACCGTTTTCCAAGGCGGGCAAGGCGATTGTTGTGGCAAAATCTACCGACTTATCTAAGCGTCGAGCATAAGCCCCTTTGGGCACCCCATCCTTTAGCGTGACAGGGGCGACATCACCCGTCCTAAGGCGCAGTTTTGCACTAAAGTTGTCGAGCCCTTCGACGACAGCCGCCCCCAACGACGCGGAAACCGGGTCCGCCGGACTGGCCAAAACAGCCAAGGGTTCGCCGATGTCCAACCCATGGAGACGACCGGCAGGCAAGGTTAGCGTGCCATCACTCGCGATCGAAATTGGCCACTGAAAAACCGCTTGGGCGTCGCCATTTGCGAACACCGGCAGGTCAAGATCGCCAACAAACATGGGGGTCGAGCGGGCACGCCCCTCGGTCGCGTATTTGCGCAAGATCTCGTGCCCCAGCTGCCGATAGGAAATCCCCGGATTTGAGGCCAGTGTTTCGAACAAAGTAAAGGTGAACACCCCTTGCGACCGACGGCCGGGTTTGCCGCGTGGCAGGCGTTTTTCGGGTGTCGATTCATTGGATTGCGCCGCATAAAACGCGATGAATGATCCCTGCGATGGGGCAGTGTTTGCGCTGGTTTCCACGGGCGCTTCGTCTTGCGCGCGTGGGTTTAGCGATCTCGTCAATGTGCCTGCCATTGCCTCCTCAATCGCGGCGATAGGCACGCCGAGCGCTTCCGGGGATAGTTTGCGCAAGCGCACATCATCGCCCGCCGAGGCCGCACGGGTCACCGTGCCAGAATGACAACTGTCAAACACTGCCCAAACTGTGGCTCCGGTCGCCCTAAGACCGGCGATCATGGTGCCAATCTCATCGTCTATCAGCGCGTTTTTGACGGTGCCAACCGTGTCGCTCCACAGCCCAATGTCTGTTGGCAGAAAAAGTTCATCCAAGCCGTCCAATTCAGTTGCCGGAACATTGGCCGGGGCCTGTGTACCGTGCCCGGAGAAATGCAGATAGACAAAGTCACCCGGCTGCAATCGCGTGGCAAGCGCGGCCATTTCGGCGCGAATATTTGCAAGGGTCGGGTCTTCTCCTCCTGCGACTCCGTCAGCAAGGACCGTGATGTTTGCGGGGTCAAAGGGCACATTTTCATTCAACGTCAAATAGGTGCGTACCAGATCAACGTCATTGGCCGGACCAACCAACCAAAACCTTTCATCCAGATTTGGGTAGGTTGACGCCCCAATCAGCAACGCGTGGTTTTCACCCGCGAAAACAGGGGGGGCGGCTGCGAGAGCAAGCGCGGTCAATCGCGCCAGAAAAGACAAAGGACGCATGGTCAAAATTTCCTCAATTGCTCATCATGGAATAGCGTCCACTGCGTGCCGCTTCGTTGACAACAGTTATTGAGTAACGATCACTTTGTTTGGGGTGCCAACCGCAATAGGCAACGGCGCTGATGTCTGTATCAGAGCAAACCAGCCGCTTTTTTGCGTCGTGGACCAATAGGTTCAAATCCATGCCAGAAGCCCCCTCCACATAGATTTCGGCATATTGCCCGCCGGCAAACGTGAGATCGGGATAGGTGTCTCGGCCTTTGCCCTTGATTTGCACGATGGAGTAGACCGGACCACTTTTGACGCCTTTGGTTCGATATGCCCTGATATCTTCCGCCACCCCTTCAAGGGCCGGGTCCCCTTGAATAAGTGGCGCGGCGGCAGCCAGCATGACCTCAGCGTCCAGAGCTGGATTGGCGGCCTCAGCCGTTCCGCCCTCTGGGGCGATGGTCCCTTTGGAGAGCGGAATAGATTTACGCAATTGCGCCGCTGCTAGAATATACAACGGGTCTTGTTCAGCGACCCCCAATTCAAAAAGTGCATAGGAGGTTTGGATGCGTTTGAGCATCGGTTGCTCTGCACTCGTCGCAGAAGACAGACCAAGAAGAGCACCCAAAAAGAGAACACCAAAACGGTTCATTGCAAGCTCCTTTTCAAAATGAATTGCCTATCAATCTGAGACAGCTTCGCGATTTTAGCAAGGCGACGGTCATTTGTGACGGGATTTTTCATGCAAGCGCGGTGCCAGTTCGTGTTATCAGAATGACGTTTTGAACCGACGCAACGATTGATCCCAAGCATGCCCCATTCAAACCCTGCCCGTATTTTAATTGTCGAAGATGATACGGAAACGGCCACCAAACTAGCACAGATTTTACGAGGAGAAGGGTGGGAAACCTTTCTCCAAGACACCTGGGAGGCAGGTGTTCTGATGGCCAAAGACAACACGTTTGATGTGATCATTCTTGACCGGATGTTACCGGGGGGCGACGGAGTCGATGCCATTTCACAAATCCAAGCAGCGGGCAGTTCGGCGATGATTTTGATGTTAAGCGCATTGGGGTTGCCATCCGATCGCACCCTAGGGTTGGAACGCGGTGCCGATGACTATTTGGCGAAACCTTACGAAGCTGCCGAGCTACTAGCACGGGTTCGCGCCCTATTGCGCCGCAAAATCGGGCAGGCCGTTGAGACAGATATTTTGACGTTTGGAACACTGCAAATTCGTCTCAAAGCGCGTCAGGTTCATGTTGGGGATCAACATGTGGCGCTTAGCCCGCGCGAGTTTGACCTGCTGTGCTACTTTGCCAAAAACCACGGGAATATTCTAACGCGGTCGCAGTTGCTTGAGGCGGTTTGGAATCTGCATTTTGATCCCCAAACCAATGTTGTCGATGTTCATGTTGGCCGTTTGCGTCGCAAATTGGATGCGGCAATGCCATACCCGGTGTTACATACCCAACGCGGACAAGGCTATTTGTTCGCCCGCAATCCAGAGCCGTTGGGCGCGAGGCGCAATAATGCGCTCTAGCACGACACGTCGGATCATCGCGGTTTTTGCTGCCGCCATTTTAGGTGTGCAACTGGTTGGATTTGCGGTTCAATATGTGACGGTCAATCAGGTTTTGAATGACCGGTTGGAACGGTTGGTGATCTCGGACCTCAAAGGGTTTGCCGCACTTTATGATCAACGCAGAATAATAGCGGTGCGCCAAGCGATCGAATTTCGACTGTCGCACGACGTAGAAAAAGACGTTTTGTTGTCGTTGCATGATCGGGAGAAAGGGGAACTGGCTGGAAATGTTGGGGACTGGCGGAAAATGGTCGAAATGCCCGCGGAAAGTGAGACCGGGCCAATGCAAAAATTCACCTACCAAGGGCGCAGTTATTTGGGTGTGGTCAGGGTTTTACGCGGCAATTTTCCACTATTGGTGGCACGCAGTTCCGCTGATCTAGAGGCCGTTCTCGCCGAAATAAAACGCCGATTTATGGTGGTCTTTCTGCTGGTATTGGCGGTTTCAGGTGCGGCGGCAATGATTGCCAATGCGGCTGTTTTGAAACGGATCAAACGCATCAATACCTTGGCTGACCGCGTCGCCACCGGCGACCTTTCCGCGAGGCTGGAGCCGCAGCAGGCCAAGGACGAATACGCCCTCCTTGAGCGGCATATCCACCAGATGCTTGACAAGATCGAAGCGTTGACACGGTCAACCCACCATCTCAGCGATACAATCGCTCATGAATTGCGCACACCGCTCACGCGCATTCGCAACCACCTTGAACAGCTTGATCAGCAAGATGACAACACCCATGCTGCACTCGCAGAGCTGCGCCGCACTATTCAAATTTTTGATAGTCTTTTGCAGATCGCCAAGGCGGAAGCCGGACGAGGCGAAACCCTTGATCTTGTGCCATTGGACTTGTCACTTCTCTGCGTTGATTTGACCGAGCTTTATACCCCATTGGCCCAAGAACACGGTATGACTCTGGACGCTGATATTGCTCAAGATTTGATAATTTTGGGTGATCGAAATCTTGTGGCGCAGTTGCTATCCAACCTGATCGAAAACGCTATTAAATTCTGCCCAAAGGGCACGGCAATTTTAGTGTCGTTGCTTGCTTTGCCGCACCGTCATTGCTTGAAAATTTCCGACACAGGCCCCGGCCTGCCCGACGGGTTTTCAGATCAAATCTTTGACCGCTTTTCGCGGGCAGAACCCGATGCTGTCGGTCATGGTTTGGGTATGGCCTTGGTGCAGGCCATTGCCTTGCGCCACGGGGCCAAGCTGACCATACCCGATACCGAAAAAGGTTTTGAGATTCAAATTCATTGGCCTACACTCGCGCACAGACCTTGATTTTTCCAGGGGAATGTTCGTGAAATTGCACTTTAAGCCTGTGAAAATCCTCGCTTTTGCCCTCCTGTTTATCGCAGGTTGCGCCGTGACCAACACCCCGATCAACGCCCCAATGCCAGAGGGGCAGAACCAACCGATTGTTCGGATCGGCGGGCGTGATCTTCCGCAGGATGATCTGTTTATCGGTTTGGCATTTTCGGGCGGCGGCATGCGGGCATCGGCCTTTGCGCATGGGATGCTAGAGGCCCTACAGGACGTTGGCCAAACTCGACAAAATCCTCACGGGCTTTTGCCACATGTTCGGCTGGTGACCGGTGTGTCGGGCGGCTCCGTTACCGCCGCGCATTTTGGGCTGACCGGCCCGAAGGGCGTGCAAGGCTACCGGGAGCGGTACCTTGTGACCAATGCCGAAAAATATATGTCCAACAAGGTGTACAATCCGCTGACCCTCGTCCGGGGGGTATCAGGGGGTGCCAATGGCAGGAAAACCTTTGGCCGCTATCTTGATGAGACCCTATTTCACAATGCCACATTTGGTGATCTGGCGAAACGATCCGACATTCTAACATGGATCAACGCCGCAGATGTCGCCAGTGAAACCAGCTTTTTGTTCTCTCCTGAAACGTTTGATGCGCTCTGTAGCGATCTGTCCGCGCTTCCACTTTCCGAAGCTGTGTCGGCGTCGGCGGCCTTCCCATTGGTGTTTAGCCCGATTGTCCTCAAAACGCATTCCAAGGACTGCAATTACCAAGAGCCAGATTGGTTGACCGCCGCCCGCTATAACCCAGAGGCGACCGCAACAATGAAAGCGCATGGCCAGGTGTTGGAAAGCTATGCAAATGCAGAGGATGTTAAATATATCAAGCTTTTAGATGGTGGCATTACCGATAATTTCGGTACGGTCGCCTTGGCCGTAGCACGGGCCAAATCGCAAAGCCAATACGGACCGCTTACCGAAGAGCAGGCCGTTCGAATGCGCAACTTCTTGTTTTTGGTTGCCAATGCCGGGGTCGAAAAAGACCCGGCGTGGGCCAATCACCCCAGAGGTCCCGGCGGTGTCGGATTGGCAAAAGCGATTGTTCAAAGCGCCATGCAATCCGCAACCCGCACGGCCTATGATGCCATGCGCTTAACGCTCGAAGACTGGCACGCCGACGTAATAGAATATCGGTGCGAACTCCCCAAAGCACGAGTTCAACAACTTCGCGGCACGCTTGAGGGCTGGGATTGTAAGGATGTGAAACTGTTTGTTGGCGTCGCCTCATTCGATGAATTGCCCGACGAAATGCAAGTCGAACTAAACACGATCCCAACGCGTCTCAGGCTAAAGGTCGATCAGGTGGATATGGCGATCGAAGCGGGGCGCATAGCAACGCGCATGAACCCGGAATTCAACGGTTTAATCCGTGCCGCCGGTCTGGCGGACCCTGTTTTGGCCGCTGACGGGGCGACAGAGATCAGGCCAACACGGATCTCTCCCATTCGCAATTGACCTGTCGAAAATATTAGGGCTGCGTCCCTTTATGACAGCTTTGTTCATTTGCCCCGCCGGCGCGCGTTTGGCTAAGCTAGGTCAGTATTTAATAGAACAAGAGGCCTTTTGATGCGCCAACTGACCCTATTTTCGCGCCGGCCCAAGACCATTGTCAGCGTGCTCCGCTTTGTTCTTCCTGCCGCTGTTGGAGCGCATTTTGCGTTTTGGCTGCTTTTTTTTACGAAAACATATGTTGCGCATCTGGGGTCTGACGCGATCACAAGCACCGTTGCCACCGCTTTGATTTTAACATGGTATTCGATCAAGGTGTTTTGGTTGGAAACGCTTGCACTAGGCGTGGTTGTGGTGGCGTTCCAATACCTGCCTGTCGCTTCAAGGAGGGCCATAAATTGATCCGCTTGTGCCAAGCTGTTTTTGTTGCCGCATGGTTGCTTTTGCCCTCCGTTTCAATAGCGCAGGATCAGCTTAGCGTGTTTCAGTCTTTGATTTCTGATCCTGGACGCGGCTTTACCGCGTCGCAAAACCTGTTGGGGCGTAGTTTTGCCGAGCATTTGCATGGCGGCAGCAAGCCTGTGACATTGCAAGATCTTGATCAAATGGGGGCCGCCTATGACCCGAAATCAGACAGCGCCCTGACCGCGGGGATGTTGTACTATCATTTGGCTTACCCGGTTGCTTTATTGCGCGACTCCGGAACGGGAGGCGATGAAATCATTGCTCGAGTGATCGAAGCCCGGATCCGCTGGCTTGCTGGCGACACCAAGGCTGCCCGGTTTCAAATCGAAGACCTGATCACACAGTTTGCTGCAATTGGCGGGACCGAGGATCAAATGGTCTCGCTATTGGCAGATGCCGCGATATTGGCATGGCGTGATGGGGATACCGACATGGCCCAAGGATATTTGATCCGGGCACAGGCCTGCGGCCAGCCGCGTTGCCCGACGGATTTTGTGTTCGATTGGCTTGGCCCAAATCCCAAGGCGCTCAAGCGGCCCTATGCGGAGTATGATGCGGATGTGATGCGTCAAACGGCCCTTGCCGGTGCGGATATGCTTGTGGTTTCACCAGCGGCTTTGAAGGCCGATATTGCGCAAGAGGCGGATTTTATAACGGGGGCGTGGTCTCGCGATTTGGCTTGGGCGATTGACGCGGCCAAAACCCCACAGGAATTATCAGTCAGTGACAAAAGACGCATTCGTTTGATTGCCGACCGAATGTTGAACGCACATGGCATGTCGGCGTTTTTGATGAACAGCGCCAGCGTCGCGTCTGAAATTTCCGGTTTGATGACGAAAGACGGCGACCTTTCGCCAGAGGCGTTGCTTGGGCGCGACGTCGCTTACATTGGCAAATCCCTTTGGCGGTCTGTGATCATCGGGCGCTGGCCGATTTTGCATGATCTGTATTTGGCTTCTGACCGGCCCCAAGACGTGATTTTTGCTAAGGCTATCAAAGCCCGACTTGTTCTGCAGGATGGCGATATGGATCGCGCTCTCGGCCTGTTAAATACAATTATTGCCGATGCGCGTAGGCAAGGGTTTTCAGATGCGCAGCTCCACGCCATTTTGATGGATCAATGGGCGGGCGCTGTTCTTGCGGGGAACTCGGATATCGCGACCAAGGCCAAGGCAGCGGTCCAACCCTGTCTGCAAACTGTTTGCCGCGTCGATATCGTAGAGTCTGTGGCGACCCGGTACTATCACCTCCCCAAAACGGTTTATCCGCATAGGATCGCAGGCATGACCCAAACTGCGGCAGACCACTTCTTTCGAGATGTCTTTCCCGGTGATTTACTGAAACTCGCTGATTTGTATAGTTACGGCTCGACCCGCAATGCGGACTTACCGCTTGATAGCGCCCGTGACAGCGTCACCGGTTTTGAATTCGCGGAGCAAGTGCAAGGACTGGCAATTGCTGATTTGGTAGATCGCGCCAATAGCACAATGGATGACCTTTTGGTTGCCGGGAACTATCAACAAGCCCTTGAAATTGGCGATCGGGCCGAAACAAGGGCGCGTCGTGTTTTGGCGGAAACCGCATTGAGCGCCCAATTTTTTGCTAAACGGGCCCGTGCCGCGTCTCGGCTTGGACATCCACGCGCCGAGGTTCTGTATCAGACTGCGGTCGCGCGCCTTTTGGACTCGCGAGACTGGGACAGAGCCCAGCAAAGCCTGGGTGATGATCTGGCGTTGGATTTGCTGGATACCAGTTTTGACGCGACTTTGCTGACGCTGATAGACGGACGACAAGACAAGGACGACATCCGTGCCCGTGTTGAGTTTCGCAGGGGCAATCATGCGCGCGCCGCCGATATTTACCGCGCTTTTCGTCATAGGTATGAATTGCAGGTTTCGAGCGGAAATATCAAATCCTATCAGTATGATACCCCAAAGGTCTATATGCGCGATCCAAAGCTGCGCGCCATGGCCCTGCAAGAAGCCCACTACCGCACCGCGATGGGGGACACACAGACCGCAACGCATTTGCAAGCACTGGGAACCTTGCCGAATTGGCCCGCGCAATGGCCCGATTTAAATGCACAGGTCCCCGCCCATGTGCTTGCCCATTTCAACGAAACCACATCCGGGTTTTCTGGGGCGATGAGCCAGATCAGACCGGTGTATGAGTTTCGCGACAGCGGCAATTACCAAGGGGCGGCCGCGTGGATGCGCGACATGGCTTGGGTTGCGCAGGGGGCCGAACAGAGCGGAACATACGAAGATGCACAAGTTCTCTGGCAGATGGCGTTTACCTTTGCTCGGGCCGGTGAGACCTCCGTTGCCTTTGACCTGATGGATCGTGCGGCTCATATCGCGGCTACGCTGTCGTTTGAAGGGGCCAGCGAAGGCACGCTCCAATTGTTAGAGCGGGATCGCTGGCGTTACCTCTTGTTTGTCGATATCGCTTGGGCCGCAGTGACAGGAACACCGCCGGACAAAATGTTGGTTGTATCGCGGTATTGAGGGGTGGCTGGCGGCTCAATCCCCGTCGCCAACCACCACAAATGGGGCCCAGGCCGAAGGATGCGCCAGACCGGAAGTGTCGGGCTGGGAGATCAAATCCAACATAGACAGGCGCAAGGCTTGCGATTTCCCAAGGTCAGGGTCATTCTGAAGGCGCGCCAAAGTCTCTTTGGTCAAAGTGGCGGTGACATCATCGCGCACGGGCCAATGCGACACCAATATTGACCGCGCGCCGGCAAACAAAAACGCCCGCGCCAAGCCGGATAATCCCTCGGCCCCCGGCGTGCCATCCCCTGCTGCTGTATTGCAGGCCGACAAAATCACCCAATCGGCGTTCAACTTCAGCTCTGCGGCCTCAGAGGCGGTAAGCAAACCATCATCGCGGTCTGAGCCAATGTGCGGCGGAGTAAAGGCCAAAGCAGGTTCCGCCAAGCCTGCTAAATCCCCGGTGATAAGCCCATGTGTGGCAAAGGAAATAATCTTGGTCGTCTCAAGAGAGGCCGTTTTTACACTGGTTTCTGTTGCCTTTGGCCCGGTAAAAACGGTGGCTTTGCCCGGCGGAAATAGGTCGGAAATATCGCGCAGCTCTCGGGCGGTCCCCGGCAGAGGTGCCAAGCCGCGCACCGCATCGGTCAACGTGCCGTCTGCATCAAAAAATGTCCCCATCGCACGGGAGGAGGGGCCAGATTGAACCGGAGTTCCGTCAAAATCCGGGTTTCCAAATCCCACAAAACCGGACAGCTCAGGCGTATCCGCCGTCATGGTTGCCGCGGCTCGAATACTCGGAAGGCTCGAAACCCCCGGCAACGTCGTCAAAGCGAACCGTCGGATCAACCACGGGGCATTGGCAACTGTGGTTGTTTCGGTCGGAACCTCCGTCAAGAGAACCGCCAAAGGCAAACCTGACAGCGCCCCGTCTTTGACGACATACAAATGATCGACACCGTCCAATGCGGGCAAAACCGGGGCGATCAAATCGGAAAAAAGTGCATGTGCCGTGGTGAAATCAAAACGCGGTCTGACAGGGGGTTTTGGTGCAGACAGAGGAACTGCCGCCCGTGCCAAGTCTGTCGGGTCAAGATCACGACGCACATGCCGGATGCGATCACCAAGTTGTGTCGCCGACATATCTGCCCGGTGCCATGATTGCCCCTGATCGGACACAGCCCAAACGTAGGTGGCAAAAGGAGCGCTGAGGAACAGGACCAGGCCTTCGTTTGGGGCGAGCTGGTCCCTTAACTCTTGGTAATTCAGAGGTGTGGGGTTTGAAAATTCGGCGTAGTTTGGAAACCGATCACGAATTTCGTCATCCAGTCTCACCAAGGCATCTTCAGCGTCCTGAAGCCTTGCTCGCGCGTCCTTTGCTTCAAGGCCCGATGCCTGACCTGCGTACAAAGATCTGGCTTTTGTCAAATCCGCTTCGATTTGTTGCCTCTCGCGAATGAGCCTTGCCAGAAGCCCATCGCCTTTGGCGGCGCGGGCTCCCATTTGCGCCACCGCGCGCGAGGCTTTTGTGGCCATGATCCATTGCGCCCCTTCAAAGGCGCGTTCACCCATCTGGGTGTCGTCACCGCTGTTTTGAGCGTGTAAAGGCGCATGAAACAGGGCCACACATGCCGCACCGATTAGAAAGGGTTTGAAAGGCATCTCAAAGCCTCACATCAGGCCGTTGCGGGTGAAGAATAGGCCGCAACGACCTTGGTTGAGATATTCAATAACATGCGCCATTGCGCGCATAAATGCACATCCGGCGCGAGCTTTCAGCCGCAACATCTTCGATAATTCCGGTCAATGCATCGTCACCTTCGGCAAGTTTCAAAGCGGCGGCAATCATGTCTTCTTGGGTTGTGAATGCGGTGCCAGGGGCGGCGGACGGGCCATCAAGTGTCGCGCGTAAACGAACCGCAGCAAGGATCAAAACGGGCTCACCGCGCGCTTGTCCCAAGGCCATCAATTGCTCTGACATCGTAATCTGAGCCATGGCCTCCGGTGTCAGATCAGCCTCCTCAGCTTGAACCGAAACAACGGTTGAAAGAGCCAAAATACCGGCGATAAAAAAAGTTTTCATGAGCTTTACTCCAAAATGAGATTGCCGAGAAAGCGTAGGCGGTGTTTTTTTGCGGAACAACATTTTTTGATGCCAAATGGCTTTTCTAACTGCAATTGTCATTCAATTTGATTGATGTCTTGGACGGAGGGCCCGCTGATATCCGTCCTCTCCCGTCCCGTGTCGTGATCCATTGCTCAAAACAGAGTGGGGCATGTCTTGATCGTTTCTGACTGACGGAGGTTCAAATTACGCGTTTTGCCACAATCTTTCCTAAGTCCCGCGAAACGCCTCGCGCTCACTGACCGTAACTCTCTCTTGTTCTAGCGCCCTCGAATGGCCTCAGGGATATGGTGATCCTCCGTCCCTGAAGTGGTTCGCCCCCAACTCGTCACAAGACTGGTTTGAGACTATAGTTACAAACGCTTCTATTGACTGACGGTCAGTCAATAGAGGGTTGCGAAAGGAGAATCGCAGTGGCTCGGATCGTCAAAACCCGTGAGGAACGGCGCGTGGAGATCGTTGACACAGCCGAACGGCTGTTTCGAAAGCATGGCTATGCAAATTGCTAGGTGGAGAGGATTATTCGCGAGATAGGGGTCGCGAAGGGAACGTTTTACTACTACTTCAAGTCAAAGCCCGACATCCTTCGGGCCATCGTTGACAAGACGCTCCTTACGATTGTCGGCCTTGCTGAAACCGTTGCCGATGATGACGCTCTTACAGCGATTCAAAAGATGGAAGCGCTTCTTGGCAATAGCCATATCGGCGATGATGACAGCCTCGAGGTCGCCGAGATGCTCCATCTCCCGGAGAACCGCGAGCTACATGAACTGACCAATATTCAAACCGTTCTGAAGCTTTCGCCGATTTTGGCCCGGATTGTCGAACAGGGCAACGGTGACGGCACATTCAACGTCGAGAAGCCGCTTGAGACCATCCAGTTTCTTTTCGCCGGTGCCCAGTTTTTAACCGACGGCGGCCTCTTCAGATTCTCCGAGGCCGAGCTGCGGTCGCGTCGCCTTGTGATGCAGGGAATTATTGAAAAAGCGCTCGGTGCTGCGCCGGGTAGCTTTGACTTCATGAACCCCATTCGGGTCGCGGAATAGAAGCACGAGCAGCGAAACCTATCAGGAGCACCCACCTCTGGTCCTGCAACATGATTTGGCGTGCTCCGTATACAAACTAGGGGGATTTCGGACCCAAGTTGCCTTGTTGAATCGCTTAGCTAGAGGAAATTTCTATGACGGATTTAACTGCACCAAGTCACGCACTTGAGATACCTTCCCGCGCGATATTCGGTTTTTTGGGACTGACCTTCGCAATTACCTGGGGTCTCGTCGGTTGCTACATTGTCGCGCCGAACTGGGCCACTGCGAGCTTCGGCACCATCAGCGGATCACATCCATTCTTTTTTCTCGCCACATGGGCACCAGCGATGTCGGCCTTTGCGGTTGTCGTGTTCTTCGGCGGCGTGCAGGGGCTCAAAACGTTCTTGTCCCGCCTTTTCCTGTGGCGAGGGTCGTTGCCTTGGGCCCTTTTCATCCTGCTTGTGATACCCGCGGTCTTTACGATTGGGTCTCTGATAAAAGGGGGGGGCGCTATTTGCTCCGTTGCCGCCAGAGGGCGTCACAGCGATGGTCGCCGTTTCCCTGATGATGCTCTTCCTCGGACCTATCGAGGAATTCGGCTGGCGCGGGGTGGCGCAACCCATCCTGCAACGGCATATGGCACCGCACTGGGCTGGGATGGTGATCGGCACGATCTGGGGAATATGGCATCTTCCGGCGATTTTCTTGGCTGGGACGGTTTTCGCCGGATGGAACTTCTTTCCGTTTCTCGTTGGCAACATCACCTTGGCCGTTCTTGTGACGCCTCTGTTCAATGCCTCTCGTGGTAGTCTTCTGTGGCCAATGTTGTTCCATTGGCAGCTGATCCTGCCCTTCTGGGCGGATGCACAGCCCTACGACACTTGGATACTGCTGGCGGTCACAAGCGTCGTCGTGTGGTGGAAACGCGAAACTATGCTGCATCGTGGCAATGCAGTGAAAGAGATTATTCCCGGCGCACAAGGACACAAGCAATGAGGCAACTCCTGAGGCTCTTTTTGGTGCTGCTTCTGCCATTCGCTTTT